>NZ_CP014483.1 GCF_001580365.1 Kocuria turfanensis
GCAGGCATCGGCCGGCGGCTGCACCCCGTCCACGGTCGTCTCCGGTGAGGACTCCGCCGACGCGGTGATCAACGTCCCCAATGGCTGGGGCCCGCTCGTGGAGGAGGCCGCCAAGACGGCAGGGCTGCCGGTGAGTGTCGCGGCCGCCCAGCTCAAGCAGGAATCCAATTGGGACCCCCGCGCCGGCAGCTCCGCCGGGGCGCAGGGCATCGCTCAGTTCATGCCCGACACCTGGGCCGCCTATGGCGAGGGCGGGGACGTGACCGATCCCGAGGACGCGATCCCTGCCTATGGGCGCTACATGGCCGCGCTGCGCAATGAGGTGAAGCCCTTGGCCGGTGATGACGCTGACCAGCTGGTGCGCCTGACCCTCGCCGCCTACAACGCCGGCCCCGGCGCGGTGGCCCAGCACAAGGGTGTGCCGCCGTTCGCGGAGACGCAGCGCTACGTGGCCACGATCCTCGACGGCGGTCAGATCGAGTTCTCCCCCGGCTGTGAGGCCCCCACCGGGGGCAAAGCCTGGGACGGCGACCTGGGAGACGGGGAGTGGACCGCACCGCTACCCGGGGGCAAGTTCACCTCCGGCTACGGGCGGCGCAACGTACCCGGTGTGCCCGAGTGGGCGCAGAACCACATGGGCCTGGACTTCGCCACCCCCGGTGCCGGCTCCCGTCCCGGGGGGCCGGTGATCGCCCCGACCGATCTGCGGATCACCGGGTTCAACGACACCGATGGATGCGTGATCGCCAAGGTCGACAACGACGACGATCCCGACTTCGGGTTCGCCTTCTGCCACCTGAACTCCTGGGGCGTGAAAAAGGGCCAGAAACTCACCCGCGGCGACGTGATCGGCACCGAGGGCAACCGGGGCCAGTTCGGCATGTCCACCCACCTGCACATCGAGATCTACCGGCCCGATGCCCCCGACGTCGTTTTCCCCTATCAGGGCTTCAACATCGACCCCCAGCCGATCCTGCGCGAGAAAGGAGCGTGGCCCGCATGAGCCGCCACCCCCACCTGATCACTGCCCTGGCCCTGTGCGCCGTACCCCTGACGGCGTGCTCGACCAGCCCGGCCCAGGAGACGTCCGCCTCCTCCAGTGCAGCGGCCCCGGCCAGCTCGGCCCCGGCCGCCTGGCCTACGTCGAGCAGCTTCCCCACCCCGGAGGTGCCCGGCGATGGGACGTTCCCGCGTGTTCAGGACGTGGACCGCACCGATGTGGACTCCACCGCCCGGGCGGCCGCGCTCCTGCTGCACTCCTGGGACACCGCCAGCGATCGCACCGAAACGGCGGCTGCGATCCGCACCAAGCCGCTTATGTCGGACGAGTGGGCAGCCCACCAGGTGGAGCCTGAGCGCAACTCCTCCCAGGGGGCGTGGTTGGACCCCGCCTCGCACGGGGCCTACAGCCGGGCCCAGGCAGTGCCGGCGATCGGGGATACGACCCGCGACGTCGCCGAGGACAAGGCGGTGAGGGCGTACAAGGTGACCTGGCGGTGGGCCAGCCGCGACGGGGAACCGGCCGAGGGTACCGGCACCCGGCACGTGACGATCTACCTGGAACGCCACTCTGGGACCTGGGAGGTCGTGGGCCACCAGTCCCACGACCTGCCCGCCGGGGAGGCCACCTCGTGAGCCCGCCCGTGCACACCTGGCCGGTGATCACCCTGACCTTCGGGGCGGAGCAGATCGTGGCCGATGCCAACGGGGAGGTGTTGACCTACCCGGTGCTCGATGCCGGTGCTACTCACGAGGTCGCCGCGGACGCGGCTACCGAGGCGTGCCGGCGACTCGGATTGAAGGCGTGCCGGGTGCAGGGCCACACCGAGGACGGGTCCGTATTCGAGATGGTCGTGGACGCCGAACTGGGCACCCTGGAGGAGTACGAGTTTCCGGCTGGTCCCGGGCCGGCTGGCCCCGGGCCTGCTGACCGCAGCGCAGCCCGGCGGGGCGGGAGCACCGCCCGGACCCGCAAGGCGGTTGCCCGGTCCGGGAACCAGCGCCGTCGCGCCCTGGCGATCTGGGGCAGCGTCGGGGTCTTGGGATTGACGGCCGGGGCCTCGGTGGCGATGACCCTCACCGAGAGCGACCGGGAGCCGGTCGCGGTGGTGCACACCCCGCCCCCAGCCCAGCTGCCGGTGCCGGCCCCGGCCGGATGGGACACCTACGGTGCGTGGGCCACGCCCATGTCCGGGTCCCAGGTGAGAGCGGTCCTGGACTGGGAGGGCCGCCCGGTCAGTGTGGACGGGAGCAAGCTCATCGGCCACGACCCGGACACGGGTGTGGAGCAGTGGAGCAGGTCCGCGCCGTTCACCGTGACGCAGCTGGCGGTGTTCACCGTGGACGGGCAGACCCGGCTGGCGGCCGCCACGGCCAAGGAGCTGGTGCTGTTCACCCCGGACTCCACCGAGCCGATCCGGGTCCAGGTGCCGCAGGAGGCCAGTGTGGTCCTGGACGGCGGCACCGTGCCCCGGCTGGATCTGCCCAATCAGAAGTCCCTGCTGGTTGGTGCGGACGGGTCCACCGCCTCCCGGGTGGTGCCGGCGGCCGCCAAACCTCTGGAAGCCCAGGGGACGGACCTGATCGCTGCCGATGCGAAGGCGGGGAAGGTGTGGCGGGTCGGCACCGACTCGGCGGCCCTGCCCAAGCCCGCGACCCTGCCGGCCCCGGCCAAGGGCGCGGAACTCACCGGCATCCTCGGCAGCGTGGAGGGCCGGGTGGTGGCGGCCTGGAAGGACGGGAAGCAGACGGTCGTCGGGTTCTACGACGTGGATGAGGCCACGGAGGCGACTGCGGTGAAGCAGGTCGCGGTGCGCGAGCTCGACGGGAACCAGATCACCACCTCCACGGTGCAGGCCGATCGGGTCCACGGGCTGCTGCTGGCCTCGACGGTGCTGGTCGATGTGGAAGCCACCAGCGCCCACCGCCTCGAGGGCCAGGCCACGCTGGCCGCCGGCTACGCCTGGGTCACCGATGACGGTGAGCAGACCCAGGTCACCCGGGACGGGCAGACCGAGGCCACCACCCGGGCTGATCAGGCGGCGGTGCCTGACGTCATCACCGACAACGGGATGGCGATGACCCGGGTGGACGGGTCCACCGATGGCTCCCTTTATGCCCTGGTCGAGACCGGCCCCACCCCCACTGCCAGCCCGTCACCGACTGCGAGTACTACCCCTACTGCCAAGGAGACCCCCTGATGAGAATGACCGCCACGATCGACTCCACCGGTGCTGTGGAGCTGGACACCGCCGGGCAAATCACCCGTGAGAACCACTCCACCGTGGGCGATGCCCGCCGGGCCGTGATGGCCACGGCAAAGAGCCTGGCGGAGCAGACCAGCCAGGACATGCAGCTGCACATCGAGGACCCCGCCGGGTCCCGCACCTTCCTGGTCGGCGCCGATGGCACGTCCCGGCAGGAGAGCGTAGCTCCGGCGGCTGGGTCCGTGGCCACGGTGGAGCCGGTGGCATCGGCCTCCGTCGAGCGTCCGACCCCGGTCGAGTCCCCGGCGTCGATTGAGTCAGTCGATTCCACTGAGCCCGAGCCGGTGCCTGCGGTGGAGCCGGTGGCGTCGGCCGCTGTTGAGTCCCCGGCGCCGGTGGCTGCTGCGGTTGAGGAGGACCAGGCTGTGGCCCCGGTGGCTGCGACTTCCACGGCCCCTAATCCGTTCCTCGGCGGCCGCCCCTCCACGGCCCGCACGACGGAGCCCGTGGCGGCTGGTAGTCGGCGGGAGTCGCTGCCGTCCTTCGTGGACCGCCCCGAGGTGGACGCCCCGGCCCAGTACGGGTGGCGTGGGGCGCTGAACCAGTTAGGCCTGCGCCTGGCGCCCTCGGCGGCGGAGCTGAGCCAGCGCCAGGACGAGGCCGCGGTTTCCGCCCACTGGCCGGGCCCGCGCACGATCGCGGTCCTGAACCCCAAGGGCGGGGCCGGGAAGACCCCTACGGTCATCTGCCTATCGGCCGTGTTCGCCCGCCTCTCCGGGGGCGGGGTGCTGGCCTGGGACAACAACAACTCCCTGGGCTCCCTGGGGTGGCGCACCTTTGATGCCGGGCATGAGGCCACCGTGGTCGATCTGCTGGGGCGCACCGAGCACTTCATGACCTCCGATGCCCGGGTGGGGGATTTGTCCGAGTACGTCCACCACCAGCCGGCGGACCGGTACGACGTGCTGCGCTCCGATGACCGTTCCGGGGACCAGGAGCGGCACATGGTCACCGGCGATGAGGTGGACCGGTTGCACGCGGTGGCCGCGAAGTATTACCGGGCGATCGTGATGGATTCGGGCAACACCGAACGCGGAGCAAACTGGCAGGCAATGATCGGCCACGCCGATCAGGTCGTGATCCCGGTGAAGTCCGTTGATGACGCCGCCGAGGGCGCCTCCCGGGTGCTGGCCGCCCTGCACGCCGGGGACGCCCACGCCCAGGGCCTCGCCCGGAATGCGGTGGTGGTGGTGCTGTGCTGCGAGCCCGGTCACCAGAAGACCAAGGCCAAAGAACTGGCGGAGGAGTTCTCCCCCTACGTGCGGGCGGTGGTCACGATCCCGTATGACCGGGCGCTGGTGGAGGGTCGGGTGCGGTTCACGGCGATGACCCCGGCCACCCGCCGGGCCTGGCTGCGCGCCGGGGCAGCGGTGCGGGAGGGACTGTGATCGTGGACAGTCCCCGCAACCCCTTCGTGGCCGCACCCGAGGTGGTGGAGGAGGAGGACCCGATGGAGGAGGACCCGATCCTCGGTTCCCGAGACTCCATCCGCGGCCCGCAGAACCTCCAGCAGAGGCTGGCCGAGGAACCAGTGCCCGCCGAGGAGCCGGCCGCCCAGGTGGACGTCTCCCAGGCCACGTTGTGGCTGGTCGGCGCTTCCGGTGGGGTGGGCACCTCCACCCTGGCCGGGCTGTGCTCGGAGTCCATCGTGGACGCCGGCGTGCAGGAACCGGAGTGGGCGGGACGGGCGCTGCTGGTGTGCTCCACCAGCGCGACCTCCCTGGAGGCGGCCGCCCAGCTGGCCCGCAAGTCCGCCACCGGACAGCTGCCCTATGAGCTGGTCGGGCTGGTCATCGTCCACGACCGGCCCAAGAACCGGATCACCAAACCCACCCTGACCTACGCCCGCAGTGTGGCGCGCATGTTCCCGGTGGCCATGACCGTCCCCTACGAACCGTCCTGGCGCGAGGTCGGCGTCACCCCCTCCCCTTCCAGCACCCGGCTGAAAACCGTGCTGCGGAAGATCCACAAAATCGCCCAGACCGGGCACTGAGAAAGGAACCCCCCAATGCTCATCAACACCCTCAACGCCCTGATGATCCCGGCCATCAACGCCACCCCCACCCAGCCCCCGGGCATGGAGAACGTGACCATGATCCTCGGCTGGATTCTCTGGGCCGCCGGGCTGGTGCTGTTCGTCTACTTCATCTTCGGGCTCGTCACCGCCGGGCGGAACCGCCGCCGTGGTGACGAGGTCGAGGCCCCCGTGTGGCCGCTGGTCGCGGCCGCTCTGCTCGGGGCGGCCGGGGCGATCTGGAACATGATCACCGGCGGCTGAGCCGGCCCCCCGTTCCTCAACCGGCACCGCAACGACAGGGAGACCCCCGATGGACACGAACAACAACAACGACACGAACAAGGGCCGTCCCCGCTGGTTCGGCCCGGCGGTCATCGCCCTGGTGCTGCTGCTGGTCGCGGTAGCCGGATGGACCATCCGCAACCTCACTACCCCCGATGAGGCCCAGGCTCCCACCTCGCCTGCTGCCCCTGCTACCTCGGCTGCCCCCACCCAGGGGGCGGCCGAGGCGGCTGCTCCTGCCTCGGGGGAGGACTTCGCCTGGGACTGCCAAGCCCAGCTGAACCAGGACGCGGTATCGGTGGCCGATGAGGCCCCTGAGGTCCTGGACTGGGTGGCTGCCGGCTATAACGTGGTGCCCTCCTCTGACGAGTTCGGCGGCTGTGAGCGACGCGACTCCGGGCTGCGGGTGGGCTACGCCCATTCGGAGGCCGGGGCTCTGATGGCCGCGGCGACTTACGCGATGGCCTTGGACCCGTCCGTGAGCGAGGAAGCGGCTAAGAACGTCGAGGTGGGCATTGCCGAGGGACCCAACCGAGACCGGTTGAAGGAGAAGGCCCAGCGCATCCGTGACGGTGTGGAGGAAGGCGACGACGGGTCAGCGTCGGCGTCCACGACGCTGATCGGTTACTCCCAAGACCACTACACCGACGAAGCGGCGTCCTATCAGCTGATCTACTCCCTGCCCTCGGACAACGGTCTGATGACCAAGGTGGCTGTGCAGGCCGATGTGGTGTGGGAGGACGGGGACTGGAAACTCGACCCGGCCTCGGGCACTGAGCTGATGACCTCGGACCAGTACCAGGGTCAGTACTACGTGGAGTGGGGGCCCAAGAGCTGATGGACGTCATCAAGGATGTTGCTGGCAGCATCGCCGGGGACACGGTGGAGAAGCTGATCCTGTTCATGGCCGGTTGGCTGATCGAGGTGTTCACCACGATGCTCGATCTGGTCGGCACCTGGTGGCTGAACATTGGTGCCCCGGAAATGGGCGCCGGCTCGGCCACGGAGCGGGTGCAGACCGCCACCACGACCTTCGTGGGGGTCGCCGGCATCATCGGTACGGCTTTCGCTGTGCTGCGCATTGCCCGGGATCACAACCGGGAGTCGGCCGAGAATCTGGTGATGGGGCTGATCCGCACCGTGGTGGTCTCCGGCCTGGCGGTGTCGATGGTGTCCCTGTCGCTGGCGGTCACTGATGAGGTGGCCCCGTGGCTGGTGGACACCATTGCCGGCAACGCGGCCCGGGACGGGCTGGGCCAGTCGATGGGCCTGAGCGGGATGGTGGGTGCTGGGATGGCGTTGCCGACCGCTGGGATTCTGCTGTTCCTGACTCCGTTCGCGCTGCTGGGGGCGATCCTCAACGCGGCCCTGGTGATCTTCTCCTACGGGGTGGCCGGGGCCCTGTGCGGGCTGCTGCCGATCTTCGCTGCGGCTTCCACCACGCAGAAGGGGCAAAAGTCCTTCGATAAGGCGGTGGGCTGGTTGCTGGCGATGATCCTTTTCAAGCCTGGGGCCGCGGTGATCTACGGCTTCGGCTTGGCCTTGATGAACGGGATCGACGGCACCGGCGGCGATGAGGTCGCCAACAAGATCATCTCCTTGCTCACCGGCACCGTGGTCATTTTCTCGGCCTGCTTCGCGATGCCCGCTCTGGTCCGTGTCCTGGTCCCGGCCGTCAGCGCCGGGCCCCGCGGTATGGGCGCTGGTGGACTGGCGATGGTCGGCGGGGCACTGGCCATCGGTGCGGTGACCGCTGGTGTCGGCACCCTGGCCGCCGGAGCCGGGGCCGCTGGCGCTGGTGCCGGAGCTGCTGGGGCTGGTGCTGCCGGTGGCGCTGCCGGTGCTGCCGGTGGCGCTGCCGGAGCTGCTGGGGCTGGTGCCGGCGGAGCTGGTGCCGGCGGAGCTGGTGCTGCTGGTGCTGGAGTTGGTGGTGTCTCGGGTGGCGGTGCCGGTGCATCCGGGGCCAGCGCGACGGATGCTGGTGCCGGCGCTGGGGGCGGTGCCTCCAGTACGACCGGAGCCCCGGGATCGTCTGGTGCTGGTGGGTCTGCCCCGGCCGGTGGACCGGCCGGCGCCGAGAACGTGGAGAGCACCACGGCTGGTGCAGCTGCTACCTCCGCGCCGGGGACCACGACTGGTGGGGCCTCGGGTGCGGAGAACGTGCAGAGCCCCAGCACGGGTGCTGCCCCGAGCAGTGCCCCCGGCACGGGCGGGGCCTCGGGGGCGGAGCAGGTGCAGACCTCGAGCTCGTCCCCGGCAGCGGCCGGAGGGTCCGCCGAGGCGTCCGGGCCGGCCGGTGCCGAGCCGGTGGCTGCGACCAATGGTGCCGCGCCGACCGGGCATCCGGGCGGGGAAGGGTCCTCGGCCACAGGGGCCAAGAATCCGTTGATCAACGGCCAACGACTGGAATTCGGGCTGCGGGAAGCCGTCCGGGACGCTGAACAATCCATCGAAAGTGGTGAGGACCTGTGAGTAGCAACCAGGTGATCGTGCGGCAGTACGGCAACATTGCCGAGGACAAGACGGCCGGGCTGTTGGGGTTCTCGATGGCCTCCACCGTGGTGCTCGGCGTGGGGTCGGTGCTCGTCTTCCTGTTCATCATGGCCTCCCAGATTTGGGTGGCCGCCGGCATCGCGGTGGCGGCGTTCATCGTGGCCACCGTGCTCGGGTCCAAGGACCGCAACGGCCGCTCCAAGCCCGAGCGCTGGATCGCCCGGTCCATGTTCTCCCGGGCGGAGAAGAAGCAGCGCACCACGTACAAGGCCGGGCCGACCTCACAACTCCCCGATGGGTCCTTCCGGGCCCCCGGGGTGCTGGCTGCGACCGAGCCGGTGACCTTCACGGACCTGTTCGGCCACCAGGGCGTGATGCTGTGGCACCCGAAATTGAAGACCGGAACCGTGTTCGTCATCGCCAACTCTTCCGGGCTGGGGCTGCTGGATCAGGACCGGGTGGACCGGATGGTGGGCAGCTGGGCCGCGTTCCAGCGTGACGCCGGCTCCAACACGGAGCTGGTGCAGGTGTCGGTCACCACCCAGTCCACCACTGACCCGGGGGAGCGGCTGCCCGATGCGGTGGCCGTGGGTCGGGCTCAGGCTGGGTCCCAGTCGGTGCCGGCGTTCGCCCGCGCCACGATGGATGAGGTGGTGGCCAACCTCAACCAGGACGTGCCCAAGCTGGAGCAGTGGATCGCCCTCACGTTCAGCGCCAAGGCCAATGAGGGCGAGGGGGTGCCCGAGCGCACCGCCGAGGAGCTGGCCACAGACGTGTCCTCCTTGCTGAGCGGGTTCTTGGAGCAGCTGGAGCAGGCCGGGGCCGGGTCGGTGTCCCTGATGCAGGAACACGACCTGATTGACCAGACCTATGTGGCCTATAACCCCCTGGCGGCCGCGGCCGTGGAGAAGGCCCGGCTGTCGGAGGCCGGCACCGGTTTGCGCTGGGAGGAGGTCGGGCCCTCGGCGGCCCGGGTGGTCGGTTCCCCGGGCCGGTATGAGCACGGTGGGGTGGTGTCGAAGTCCTGGCAGATGTGGCGCCCGCCGGCCGGCACGTTCCGGGAGAACGCGCTGGTGGCCCTCCTGGCCCCGAACTCCGAAATGCTCCAGAAGCGCGTCACGGTGTTCTATCGGCCGCAGTCCCCGGACAAGTCCGCTACCCAGGTGCAGCAGTCGTTGACCAATGCGCAGTTCGCGGCGAACCAGAAGAACCGCCGGCCCACCAGCTCTCAGATCATCGCCCTGGAGAAGGCGCGGAAGGCCGAGCGGGAGCAGGCCGAGGGCGCGTCGCTGGTGCGGTTCTCCATCGTGGTCACCGCCACCGTGGAACGGCCTGAGCAGCTGCCGCGGGTGGCGGCCACGCTGCGGCGCAACGCCTCCCAGGGGGTGCAGCTGGGGCTGCGGGAGTGCGACTACAACGACGATGCGGCGTTCGCGTTCAACCTCGGCCTGGGCGTGGTCCCGGATGCCGTGGCCACGATTCCGGCTGACGTGCGAAAGGCGCTGTGATGTCTGTTTTCGACCAGCTCACCGACAAGGTCCTCAACAAGTTCTTCGGCCGCTCCACCGCCGCCGGCACCGGGGCGTTCCGGGAGCTCACCGAGAAGGGTGTGGACGTGGCCCACGGTGGGATGACCTCCTGGGTGGAGGCACCCCCGGAGTTCACCGCCACCTCCAACCAGACCGCCGGGCTGTGGCCCTTCGCGGTGGGCACCTCCTCCCCGCTGGTGGGGGCGGTGCTGGGGCGCAATCAGCTCAACGGGTCGGTGGTGTGCGGGGACCCGATCAACCTGTTCCTGCGCGGGATCATTTCCTCCCCCTCCTGCTTCATCCTCGGGCTCCAGGCCCGAGGGAAGTCCTCGGTGGCGGTGCGCATGGCCCTGGCTCTGGTGGACCAGGGGTTCCTGTTCGTCGGCGCCAGTGACGTCAAACCGGACCTGGCTGGGCTCACCGTCGAAGTCGGCGGGCAGGTCATCCGGGTCGCCCCCGGGGTGGGGTCGATCAACCCGCTGGATGCCGGGCCGTTGTGGCGCCGGCTGGGTGAGCTGCCCGAGGCGTTGCAGCGGCAGATGCGCGCGGAGATCCACAGCCGCCGCCTCAACGCCCTGACCGGGCTGCTGGAGCTGGTGTTCAAAGCACCGTTGGATGCCCGCCAGCAGGAGCCCACGGTGCTCTCAATGGCGATCACCGAGGCCGCCGAGCACGCCGAGGCCCAGGGCCGGCAACCGATCATCCAAGACGTGGTGGACGTGATCACGGCCGCGCGGCCGGCGATCATGGCCGCGATCCTGGTCGATGACGAGACCTCCTATCGGGGGCAAGTGCGCAACCTGCTGGCCGGCCTCAACGCCCTGGGCGCGCACGGGCCGTTCGGGGACGTGTTCTGCCGGCAGACCAGTGAGGAAATGCAGATTGACCAATCGGTGGACTTCGACCTCTCCGCCATTGATGAGACGTTGTTGGACCTGCGGGCCGCAGTGCAGATCGTGTGCTGGTCCTACGCCCAGGCCGGGATCTCGGCGGCCAAGACGTTGGCCGAGGCCGGGCTGATGGAAGAACGCCACCACCTGATGATCATGGACGAGCTGTGGCAGGCCCTGCGTGCCTCGGAGCTGCTGGTGCACCAGATCGACGGCATCACCCGCCTGAACCGCACTAAGGGCCTCGGGCAGCTGCTGATCACCCACTCCATGAAAGACCTCCAACTGAGCACCGAGGAGCTGACCAAGATCGCCACCGGGTTCATGGAACGCTCCTCCATGAAGGTCCTCGGTGGGTTGGCGCAGAACGAGATGGGGATGCTGGAGACGGTCTTCCCGCTGGCCGAGCAGGAGAAGGCGTTGCTGGTGGCGTGGTCGGCTGAGGGCTCGGTGAACCCCAAGACCGGGCGCACCTCCCCGCCGCCGGGGCGGGGCCGGTTCATGCTCAAGACCGGCGAGGCACCCGGGGTGCCGTTCCAGACCAACCTCACCGCCGGGGAGCTGCGGGTCCACGACACCAATGCCGCTTGGGCAGCTGCACAGGCGAGGGTGAACGCATGAACAACGACCAGAACCGCAGCTTCATCGGCATCCTGATCCTGTTCACCGCCGTGATGGGCGCGGTGGGCCTGGTGCACCTGGGGAACGTGCTGACCCCGGTGACCGGGGACCTGCCGTGGAACCCGTTCACGCTGGGGATCGAGCTGGCCGCCGGGGCGGTGGACTGGCCGATGGCCGCGACCTTCCTCGTGGGCCTGGAGGTGGTGGTCGGTGTGGCCGCGCTGATGATCTGGGGCACCCGCACCCCGTCGAAGACCCAGGAGGCCGCCCGGCGGATGAGTCCTCCGGGGCGGATCAACCCGGCGATGGCTGCGGCGCGCACCACGGAGGCCCACCGGCTCCACCCCGAGGCCGAGAACATCGGCCCCGGGCTGACGATCGGGCTGGTGGGCAAGAACCCGGTCTATCAGGGCTGGCGGGAGTGCTCGGCGCATGTGTGGGGCACCGGGCGCGGGAAGACCACCTCCCAGGTCATCCGGCACGCCGTCGAGGCCCCGGGGGCGTTCGTGATGACGTCGAACAAGGTGGACGGGGTGGCCGAGGTCCTGGCCGCCCGCACCACCACGGGCAGCACCGTGTGGCTGTTCGACCCGCAACGCATCTGGCGCGACAGCACCCGCCCGGCGATGATCTTCAACCTGCTGGCCACCGTCACCGATACGGTCTCCGCCGGGGAGGTCGCCTCGATCTTTGAGACAGCCTCAGCCGGGGCGGCCGCCGGCGGGAAGGGCGATCCGCAGTTCGACTCCCAAGGCCGGGACTACCTCTCCTGGTGCCTGCTGGCGGCCGCTAAGAGCGATAAGGCGCTCTCCGACGTGCTGCGCTGGGTCTCCGCGGCCAACTTCCTAGAACCGGCTGAGGACCTGGAACAGGCCGGCCACACCGGCCCGGCCTCGGCGTTGAAGGGGATGGGGCGCCAGCCCGAGGACACCCGCGGGTCGGTGGCCGCCAGTGCCCAGCGCATGTCCTCGGCGCTGGTGCACGATGAGTTGCTGGCCTGGACTACCCCCACCCCGGGGGTGCCGGTGTTCAATCCGCACCGCTTCGTCACCAGCCGGGACACTCTCATCCTGCTGACTCAGGACGCGGCCGGCTCCGGGGCCGCCTTCGTCTCGACCCTGGTCTATGCGGTGGTCACTGCCGCCCAGCAGGCGGCCCGCCGGGCGGGGGGCCGGCTGCCGGTGCCGCTGGTGGCCGACCTCGATGAGGTGGGCAACGTGGTCAAGCTCAAGCAGCTGCCCGAGTGGTATTCGTTCTTCGGGTCGATGGGCATCGTCGTCTCGGCCTACTTCCAGACCAAGGGACAGGGCGTGGACATGCTCGCCCGCACCGGGTGGGACACCCTGTGGTCGGCGGCCGCGGTGAAGGTCTACGGCGGTGGCTCCGATGATGCGGAGTTCCTGGAGTCGCTGCGCAAGCTCATCGGCACCTATGACGCGAAGGTGCGCAGCACCTCTACCTCCCGGGGTGTGGCGTCGCGGTCGGTGCAGACCCAGCAGCGCGACATTATGCCCGTCTCCAAGCTCTCCGAGCTGCCGGCTGGGCACGCCTGGGTGAAGACCTCCACTGGCGGCGGCACGATCGTGCGCACCGTGCGGTGGTTTGAGGACAAGGACCTGACAGCCCGGATCACCCCGGTGCTGGAGCGGATCACGGAAGGACAGCACCGATGAGTGAAGTAGTTGAGCAGGACACCGAGACGGTGGACGGCCCGACCCAAGAGGAGTTCGTGACCTGGGTCGAGGGCCTGGTCTCGCGGCTGGAGTCCGTAGACCGCTCCGCCAATATGCACTGGTGTGCCCAGTGGTGGGCCCACACCGAGGCGGTGGAGCGGCTGAGCGCTCTGCACGCTCAGTGGTTGGTGGCGAAAGAGGAGAACAGCATGTCCACCTGGTGGGTGAGTCACTTCGATGCCCACGCCAAGGTGCTCTTCGCCATGCACGGGCCCTTCGGGGAGTGCGGCACCAAGCACATCGAAAAGGGTGTGCGCCGCACGCTGGCCTGCGAACAGCCTCCCGCCGACTGGACGTGGTGAGCACATAGACCTGGGGCAGGTCGCCGTCCCTTCCCAGTAGGCGTCCTGCCCCTTCGACGGGACAGGCACTCGTGCGCTGTCCCGCTGTGGCCGGGGTCCCTCCTTCCCAGGGGCCCCGGCCACTGGCATGTCCACATCTAGGTTGGAGCTGTCACACATTTCCTCAGACTCGGCGGACCCCCGCTCCAAGGAGCATGGCTGATTTCAGTTTTTTCCTCGTTTACGGAGACGCCGCATTGCCTTTTCTGATGGAGGAAGCTCTCTGGGGCATCCCAGACGTGCGGCGACCTCATCGAGATATGTCCGTCTTTCATGGGTTGCATCCAGGCAGTCGATGGCTGACTCCGCCCAAAGGAGCGAGACTGTTACAAGGGCAAGCCACTCATCCCTCTCTGTGGGGCGTAGTTGCATGCGAATCCCAGCCTCAGGTTCAGATGAATTGATCCATTGGCTACTGACGGATAACCCAGCATGAGATTCACTGCTTTGAAATCGATATTGCAGATAGTAATCTGCGGCGTCCTCCAGGTCCTCGCATAATTGCTTGAAGTTTTTAGCCGAACCAGCACTTGTGGTGGGCAACTTTTCAAGGTTTTTCTCGGAAAAGCTATCAGCAAGCATATCCGCAAAGGGATGAAAAACGGGATCTTCAGCGGCTCTCAAATCCTTTTCTAAGGTTGCTTGATTTTGCAAGTGTCTGTTAGCTACTGCCGCATAAGCGTCAGGAATCTGAGAAATCCACTGAGCAGTCATCCCCAACTCAAAGCAAAACCTTGCCAAAGGTGTAGCCGCCGCTGGAGCCTCGGCAAGAGCTGACAGGTATCCTCTGGCGGCATCATGGGCTTGGCAAGCGAGGCCAAAAACAATAGAAAAACGCGCATATGCACTCGGGTCCGTTTCATGCTCCTTGACGTGAAACGGATTCTGTTCAAAGCGCCAGGCTGACCACTCGCTCAGTAGCTCTTCGGTGAATGTGCGGAAATACTGGGATGCCGCGTCCTGAGTAGTGGAGTCCATTCCCACATTGTGGCTCAGACGTTTCAACCAGTGTGGGATCAGGCCCCGTTTCTAGAGGCTGCGACCGCTGTCGCGGCGGGCGCTGTCGGCGGCCCGGCGGGTTGCAGTGGCCTGGTCCTCCTGGCGGTTGGCCTTCTGCTCGGTGCGGTTGGCGGCCTTGATGCGCTTGGCCACCTGAGCGTGCTGAGCGTGCCAGGCGGGGCCCGAGGTCTGCTTGCGGGGCTGCTCGGAGTTCTCGGACACGGGGCTCTCCTTCTTCTGCGGCTCCGGAGTGGGGGTCGCCGGCTCGTGGGGGGCAGCTGCCTCGGTGGTCGCGGTGGCCTGCTGGGTCTGGGCCCGGTGCTGGGCCACGACGTGAGCGATCAGCTCCTCCCTGGTCAGCACCCGCCGGGTCTCCTCGGCTATCGGAGTCGTAGCGGCCGCGGTGACGGCGGCATCCCTCGCCTGCGGTGCCGGCAACGGATCGCCAGCCTCGGCCCGGGTGGCGCGCAGCGCCTCCACGACCTCCTGAGCCGGTGCCGGGGTGGTGCGCACCCACTCGGCCACGTGCGCCTCATCGACGGCCTGGCGGACCTGCTCCGGGGTCCGCGGGGCGGCGGTCGTGAGCGCGGAGTGCTTGTGCAGCGCGGTGGCCCGTGCCACCAGTGCGGCCGCCACAGGGTCCTGTTGGTGGGCCTGGGGGATCAGCGCCGTCTCATGGGCGGGAACGTTGTACCGGTTCCGGTACGCCTCGACCTCGGCGGCCACCTGGTGCCATTCGGCCGCCTTGGCCGGTTTCGCCGGCACCGGGCCCAGTGCCTCGGTCCACTCCGGGCGGGCTTCGGCCAGCTCGGCGCCGCGCACCATGACGCGCTCCTCCAAGCGGGTGCGCAGCCGCTCCAGCTGCTCCCGGTACTGGGCCGGCACCTGCTGGTCGGTGATCAGCGCCGTTGGCGCCAGGTCCTCGCTCACCCGCCGCCCGTCCGCCACCGGGGCCGGCGCGGGGGTCTTGGCGGCCACCGCGCGCACCTGTTGCTCGGCGGTGATCGCCTCCCCGATCGACACGTTCGTGTCGGTGCGGGGGCGTTCTCCCCGGGCGATCTGCTCCACCGCCGCCTGGGCGGGGGACAGCCCGGCGCGGCGCTCTTGCTCAGCACCCATCGTGCGGGCCACCCAGTCCAGGTGCAGTGAGGTGGTGGAGTCCCACATATCTGGGGGCAGAGCCAGGTTCTCGGCCTCGGCACTGGCCTTCGCCTCGGCCAGCTGGGCTGAGGGCACAAGCGCGTAGGGGTGGGAGGTCCATCCCGGGTCCTCGACCGTGGGCTGTGCCTGGGCGGCCCCAGCGCGCTCGGCCAGCCGTTCCAGGTGCTCGTCGGTGAGGTTGCCCAGGGGCCGGCGGTCGGCGTTATCCAGGACGCGCTGTGCGGCCTCGATCTGGTGCTCCAGCCGCCAGGCGAGCACCGCGGCCGGGTCCTCGGCCCCGCCAAAGCCGCGCTGGTGCACTGCCCGGTTCAGGAGTTCGGCCGGGTCCATGCCGGCCTCTTGGGCCGTGTGCAGGTGGGTGGCCACCGCGCCCCATGCCTCGGTGCCGGTGAAGTCCGCGGCCTTGTCCGCACCCATGACCTCCACGGCCATCGCACGGGTCTTGGCGGTCCAGGCAGCCTCAGCGGTCTCGCAGTAGACCTCGCTCAGGGTGGCGACGTCGCCGTTGCGCATGGCCTCGGCGGCCACGGTCTCGTGGGCGGAGAGGTTCCGGTCGTAGGCCCCGGCGATGGTCTCCAGCACCTCATCCCGGGACTGTCCCTCGGCCAGGGCGACATAGAGCTGATTGGCCTCCCGTCCTCGGGTGGCGGCCACATAGGCGGCGGCCCGGTCGGTGGCGGAGTCCACGATGGCGTGGGCGGTGTCCACCGTGGCGCCCTGGGCCCGGTGCACCGTCGCCGCGTAACCCAGCTGGGTGTGCTTGCTCAGATAGTCGGCGTCCAGGGTGATCTTGCCGCCGTGGCCGGTGTGCCGCAGCGTCGCGGTGTCCGCCCCGACCTTCTCCACGGTCCACACGTCGTTGTTCTTCACGAAGTCCTTACCGCCGTTGAGCTGCAAGGCCCGATCGTTGCGGCGGGTCACCACCACGTCCCCCGCGTGGGCGGTGAGCCCGTCGCGCAGCACCACCGATTCGCCGGTGGCCACCAGGTCCCCGGTGGCGATCCGGGCAGCCTGGGCGCGGGCGTTCAAGTCGGTGACAGTGGCGTTGTCGGTGGCGATCAACAGGGACCGCTTACCCGCCTGGGTGTCAGTGATCCACGCGCGCAGCGCGGTGTCGGTCATGGCCTCGGTGTCTCCGGCGACCACCCGGCGGTTCTCCAGATACCAGGCCCACGGGACGTCAGCGCCGGCCGCCGGCGGCTCACGCAGCGCCAAAGACGCGGCCGCCTCACCCTCGGTGCGGAAGCGGTGCACGGCCTCCAGGCGGGTCGCCCCCACCTCGTGATCGAGCAGCCGCAGCGCACCACCGGAGCCGATCGCACCCAGCTGGCGGTCATCCCCGATCGCGCGCACCACGGCCCCATGCCGGGCCGCCACGCTCACGAGCTCGGCCAGTTTCGGGGTGGTGACCATGCCCACCTCGTCCAAAATCAGCACGTCCCCGGAGTGCAGCTGGGCGGCTCCGGTGCGCCCGGTGCGGTGAGCGATCAGGAAAGCATCAATGGTCGTCGCCTGCGCCCCAATGTCCTCCGACATGACGGCAGCCGCGGCCGCCGTGGGCGCCAGCCCGACGACGTTACCGCCAGTGGCGCGCACGGCATCGGCGGCCAGGGACAGGCTGGTGGTCTTACCGGCACCGGCTGGTCCGATCCCCAGACTGAGCAGCTTCTCGTCCGTGGCGAAGGCCCGTGCGAGGGCCACCTGCCCCTCACTGAGCGGGCCGGTGTGGGCGGCCAACACCTCCTCGAACCGCTCCGCCGACACGGCCGGGATGACGGTGCGCTGGGCGGCGGCGAGCACCTGGTGCTCGGTCTCCAGGACCTCCCGGGAGGTGAACACCTGGGCGTCGGAACGGATGAACTGGCTGGTGCCATCGGCGCGGGTGAACTCGGCCAGGTGCGGCACATCAGCCTGCGGGGTGACCGACAGGCTGTGCGTGGTGGTGGCCTCCTTGACGACTGCGGCCACCAGCTCATCGGGCACGGTGCGCCCAATCATGGTCTCTTTCAGGTGCCGGCGGGTCTGGGCCTGTACGTGGTTCACACTCCAGGTGGAGCGCTTCTGGGACAGCTCATGGACGACCAGGCGGGCGTGCTCGGCCACGTCGATCTGTGCAGCATCCGGGCCTGCCGGCAACCCAGTGGCGGCCGCGCGCACGTGGGCCAGCAGGTCCTCTCCCACCGGCATCTGCACCTGCTGCCCGTACTCCTGCCCCCACGCCTCGACCAGCTCCGACAGGCGCCGGGCGGACTTCTTGACGGGCCGGGATTCCAGGGTGGCTTGCTGGGCCAGCGCGATCTTCTGCTTGGCATTGGGGGCGTAACCGTGGCGATCGGTGAACTCCGTGTGCAGCCGTTCCACGGTCCCGGCGATGTCGGCCCGTCGGGAGGAAGCGTGGTGGATGGCGTCCAGGTCCACCCCCGCAATCTCAAAGATCGGCTCGTCCCCACCGGCCATGCGCGGCACCGCGGCGACCCCCAGGGCGGCAGTGACCTTCTCCATCACCTTGGCGTTGTAGGTCTCCGAGGCGGACACACCCATGCGGTACAGGGTGCGTCCGTCCAAGGCCGACCACTGGCCGTCCGCGCCGAAGACCTTGTTGGAAATGACCACGTGATCGTGCAGCTGGGGGTCCCCATTGCGGGAGTCGTAGTGGCGGAACTGGGTGGCCACCAACCCACCCTCGACGTCGATCTGGCGCACCCCGTTGTACCCGCGACGGGTAAAGGTGGCCTCCTGCTCCAGGTAGCTCAGTGTCTCCGCGATGGCCTCGTTGTGCGCCGCATCCACAGCCTTGCGGGCCTCCTCCCCGCCCAGGGCCCAC
The DNA here is from genome assembly GCF_001580365.1 of Kocuria turfanensis. Taxonomy (NCBI): domain Bacteria; kingdom Bacillati; phylum Actinomycetota; class Actinomycetes; order Micrococcales; family Micrococcaceae; genus Kocuria; species Kocuria turfanensis. The sequence continues at coordinate 18,157 of NZ_CP014483.1, forward strand.
AGCAGGGAGACCGACTTGGCCGGGGAGAACACCAGGTCATACCCGGCCACCGTCTGCTGCTTCGCGGTCGTCTGAGCGGTGATGAACCGGCCCAGCTCCTCCTTGTTCCGCACGTCGCGCCCGTGCGTTTCCCGGAACAGCTGCCCCGCGACGCGACCGCGGATCGCCTGTCGTTCCTCCCTACTCGGGGCGGCACCAGTGGTGCGTTCGTGCCGGGCAGTCTCCTCGTCCAGGCGGCGGGTCAGCTCCGTGTTGGCCGTGGCATAACGGCGATAGGGCCGCCCCAAAGCCACATCTTTCGTGGTGCCACCATCGGCCAGGATGCGGTCCGCGTCCGGGTGGATACCCTCCCCGAACAGAGCGGCCATCTGCGCCTCGGTGACCTCACCGGACACCCCCAGCAGCGCCTTGGAGTGGGCGACCCATTGACCCGGGGGCATGCCCTCGACGGTGTAGTAATCGCCCAGCTCGCGCCCCTCAGCGCGCAGCTCATCAGCCGAGGCGACCTCGGACGTGTAGTAGGCATAGCCGTCCCCAGCGCTGAGCTTATGGACGGTCATCACAGGGCTGATTCTCGCGTGTTCGGCCTCGGTTATCAACAATGCAAGAGGTGTGACGTTCTGATAGGGCGTGGAAGGCCGATGCGAGCTTGCGAGTCATTGGGCTGGAGCGACCCAGAAAGTCCGTCACGACAGTGACGCGGTTGTGCCCACGAGACCTGAAGTGTGGGCAGGTGATGCCATTGAGTAGGACGAGGTACGAGGACACGAAAGTCCGGCATCAGCTGCCCACACTTCAGGTCGATTGGGTGCAAGCGAACCCAGGTTGTCCACATGTGGTGTTTGTGTGGACAACCTGCACGAGCTGGGGTGGGGGCTGTGGGTCCGGTGGAGAGACCGGAGGATGAATCTCGGAAGCGGTCCACAGCCCCCACCCCAGCTCACAGCACTGCCGCCGGACAGGCGCCCTCTCGCGCGCCGCCGGCTCGGCTGGCGGCGCGGGTCGGGGTGGAGAAGTTGGTCTATGACCGTTAGGGCGCATTTGGTGTTCAATGGGATGGAATGGTGTTGCTGATGCGAAGGAGGAACGATGGCGCAGCGTAAGAGTGCGACCAAGACCGAGGCGCGGGAGCGGGCCCGCCGGGCGGCTGCGGAGTCGATGGCTCGGGAGCAGCGGTTGCTGGAACTGGGTGAGGAGTTCTTCGTCGCTCAGGGTGAGGCCGAGCAGATCATGGAGGCGGCCGAGCAGCGCATCGCGGAGATTCGCGCCAAGGCCGAGCAGGAAGCCGCGCGCGCCAAGGAAGCACAGTCGCGGGTGGTGGCCGGCATGAAGGGTGAGCGGGTCACGGTGCCGGAGATTGCGCAGCGTTTGGAGCTGCCGGCCGCTGAGGTGCGCGCCATGTTGAAGGCGTCCTCGGCTCACGCGCCCACAGAGGCCGCAGACATGTCCCACGACAAAGAAGATGTAGCGCTGACCCAGGACGATGCTGAGGCGTCCCAGCGTGAAACCGTCAGCGTGTAGCCCGTTCATTCTCGACGCGCAGGAGCAACGATGATCGCCAAACCAACATCTCCGACTTCGACCTGGGCCCGCGTATCGGTGGCCGGGATGGTCACCGCAGCAGCACTGACCGGCTGCGCCCCCTCCTCCATGCCCACCAGCGGGGCGTCTACGGACCTCGAAACGGTAGGGGCGGACCTGACCTCATGCCTCACCGATCAGGGGTGGGAGGTGTCGCACGTGAGCGCGGACGGCTTCCATGTGGAGGCCGTCCTTCCCGTGGACCAGCAAGACGATGTTCAGCTGGCCTGGAGCGAGTGTATGGGAACTCCCGCGACGTATTCGGTTCCGCTTCCGGGATAGACCTGTCGTCAGAACAGGGTGGGGTGGTCGGGGTCGATGCCGTGCACGAGCTCGCGCACCACGTCCTCGTCCCACCCGCGGGTTTTCAACTCCTCGCGCAACTGCCGAGACCGGGCCGATCGTTCGGCCCTGGACAGCCGGCGCCACCGGGCGGCCGTGGCCGAGGGCATCCGGCCCTTCATCGCCCGATCGGCCATGTTTTCCGACCGGCTGCCCAACAGCAGGTGCGTGGACGGCTCCAAGGAGGCATGTACGCACAGCGGGACGTCGCACCAGTGCAGCGCGGTCAGACCTTCGATCGCGCCCAGGCCACCGTGGACGGTGGCCAAGGAGAAGCGGTGGGCAGCAACGGCTCTCTGACCGTTAGCGGTGGGTAGCCAGAAGCGGCCGTAGCCGTCATCACTGATCGCCCCGAGCCACAACCAACACGAGTCGGGCTCGGGTCCTTTCAGGACATGGGAGTAGAAGCGCTCAACGTCGCTGGCCTGCATGGGCCACCTCCACACGGTGCATAAGCAACAGCATCGGTGCCGTGAGTGCTGCGGCGATCGCGTAAGCCGGCCACGGGGGCCCCACACCAATAGCGGTGAGCCACACGGGCAACAGGTAGGGAACCAGCGCCACGGTCCCTGCCAGGTGGTGACGCAGTGAGGCCGGCATAGGCAGGATGCGCAGAAACCAATGGGTGATCCCGTGGAAGATGCGATACCAGATGCGGACCCACCACAAGGTGTAGGGAATCAGAACGCGCAGCATCAGTGGTCACTCTCTGGTGTGGGGACTTCGCGGGTGGCCGCCAGTGCCTCGGCGTCCCAGACGTCAATCTCATCGGCCGGCAGCTCGATACTCACGTGCGCCAGGGACTTAATCTCTCCCCGCAGCACCCGGCCCACTGCGCCCTTGGATACTCCGACGCGGCGGTGGATCTTGTAGTGGGACAGCCCGGCCCGGTGCAGCCGGTGGATGGCGCGCACCTGCTCGGGGGTAATCGGGGACTTCCGGCCCAGCTGCACCCCGCGGGCCCGGGCGGCCTCCAGCCCGTCCTGGACGCGCTCCACGATCAGTGCGCGTTGGTATTCGGCCATCGCCACGAACACGTTGAGCTGGAAGCGCCCGGCCGGGGTGGTGGTGTCGATGGTGTCGGTAAGACTGCGCAGCGCGACGCCGCGGCGGATCAGCTCGTCAATCGTGGTGACCATGTGCACCAGGGACCGGCCCAGCCGGTCCAGGGAGTACAGCACCAAGGTGTCTCCCTCCCGAGCCTCGGCCATGAGCGCGGCCAGGCCGGGGCGCTCTGCCTGGGTGCTGCTGATCTTGTCGGTGAAGACCAGCTCCGCCGACACCCCGGCCTCGGTGAGCGCGCGTAGCTGCACATCGAGGTTCTGGGAGGTGGTAGACACTCGGGCGTAGCCGAGCAGCCGGCCGGGGTGACTCGATTCTGGGCTGTTGTGAGCTTTTTGAGTCATCGCGTATCGAGTCCTGGATTTCGAGTCGGGATTTCGGAAGCTGTGGCCGGCCCTCGTCGGCGGGCCGGCCACTATGGTCACCGAGTCAGTGATCAACCCCTGTAGACGACTGTGCCATCCGGCCATGTCTCATCCGGCTGCCGCACCGTAGAGCCCGGGCGGTCCTCAACAGTGCCGGTGCCATGCACCTGCACGCCTCGAACTCCTTCGTTGACCAACTCGCCGTCAATGTTCATCGTCCCGAGGGCAACGCATGTCTCCGTGAGGCGCACGCGCCCACCCTGGCTGATGTTGAGCGTGCCCGACGCTTGCTGATGGAACGTCGCCTCACCATGAGCGGCAACATTGACGGTTCCCATGACATGCCCCTTGGCATCGAGGGACGCCCCGCTCTCCACATTGACAGATCCGGTGAGCTCCGCCAGAGACACCACATGGGCCCCTGCCTTGATGACCACCGTGACAGTGATCGACTCGGAGAGCTCACAAGACTCCGTGATGACGACGTCGGGGATTTCCACCAGTTCACCGTCTTTGTAGGTGTAGCTGGGCATGGCAACTCCTCCATTTGTATTCGTGCAGTGCTGAGGACTTCGGCCTCACTGTGCCTATGTGCCTATGTGCCTATGTACTTTTATGGCACATAGGCACATAGGCGGCTAGTGGTGAGTGCGCTTGGGGTGGCGGCTCCGCTGATCCGGTCCGGTTATGCGGCGCCGTGGCCGGCGTTGTCACTGATCGACTGTGGCTGATGCCCCCTCACCGAGACGGATGTAGGCGATCAGTGCCTCACGCACGATCTCGGACTCATTGCGGTGCTGCTCCTGCGCAATCTGGTGCAGCCGGTCTTTGAGTGCTTGTGGGACGCGGGCGCGGACCACTGGGGACTTTCCTTCCTGGCCCAACGCGGGCCGGCCCACCGCGATACGGGTAGCCTCCTCAGCTGTCGTCGTGCCGGTAGCAGCCATCAAGGCGGTCCGGGCGGCCTCGGCCGCCTCCGGTCCGCGCCGGACGGTGCCCGGCTTCACGGCCAGACCGCCGTGCTCGGCGTGCCGGGCCAGCTCGTCGTAATCACCCATGAGGGTCACTCTCCTTCGTAGAGCAGATGCCGGTACAGGTCGGTGAGCTCCATCGCGTGGAAGATCACCAGGTCACGTGGTGGACGGTGGGCGGCGATGACTTCGAGGTATTTCTCCGTCTGCCCGTGCGGGTGCCCCACATAGACGACCGTCACCTCACCAGGGCGCCCCTCCACCTCAGCGCTGACTTCGGCGTGCGTCATCGCGTACAGGGCATCTTGCCTAGTAATGCCATGTCGGCCTGCGCTGTGCGTCCACTCAACTCCCATACCCAATAGTGTAGCACAAAATGCGGCTACACTATTGGGCGCCGTGAAAGGTGAGGAGTTGCACCTGCCGGGGTGCTCCAGAGGCCTCACACTCTCCAGCGACTGTTTCACAGGGACTGATAGAGCTTCGCGTACTCATCGATGGCAGTGGAGGCCCATTTTTTGCTACCGGCAGAGAGCCCAACTCCTACTGCGGCAGCCATGGCTTCACATCGTCGCGTGCCCTTTAACCAGTCATGGCACTGTGATTGTTATGGGCTCCAAGCCATGACGCCATCGGCTTCGCGGCCGGGGACGTCCACGAAACCCTCAGCCAGGTAAAGATTCTTGGCGTAGTTGTCAGCCTCCACAGAAAGACTGATCCGAGGCACCTGCCGAGTCCGCGCATCGTCCTGAGCCCGACGCAGAAGTGCTCTGCCCAGTCCGCGGCCACGCCAGTCCTCCCGCACCCAGAGACTCACCTCCGGGGTGTCCTCGTCGAGGAAGCCGTAGCCGGGGTCATCCGGGGGCAAGTGCTGGGCCCATACGACGCCGATGGCTTCATTGCCGGCCTCCGCCACCCACCCGAAGTCCCCGCGGTACGGATCAAGGATCGTGTAGTGGACGAACTCCGATCGCGTGCTCACATCGATCGCCGAGAACCGCTCCCCGCACCAGTTGAGGTTTTCGAGCGTGGCGGTTGTCAGCAAAGCGCTCTCCGCTGCCGTCAGTTCTCGGAAGAAGACGTCATCGAGCATGCATTCATCGTAGACAGAGGTGGCCAGCTGATGAGCGACAGGAGGAACTGAACGGATCGGCCGGAGAAGACTGAACACTGGGCTGTCGGGGAACCCCTACTGCAGAGCTGTGGTGTTCAGGCCAGGCCGGCCGGTGGGGTGTCAGTGGCCCGGTGTCCTGAGCGGGCGGCCTGCACGGTGGCGACCAGGGCGTACATGCCGGCCTCCCGGGCCGGGGTGTCCAGGGAGTAGGGCAGGCGCAGGTGGCGTTCGAAGGCCCCGCCCACCCCGAAGCGGGGCCCGGCGGCCAGGCGCAGACCGTGCTGCGGGGCCAGCGCAGCGAGGGCGGAGCTGATCGGGTCCGGCATCGTGGCCCACACCGACAGCCCGCCTACCCCGGGGGTGACGGTCCAGTCCGGGAAGTGCGCACCGAGCAGGCCCAGCAGGTGGGCGCGACCCTGCCGCAGCTCCTCCAGCCGGGTGGGGAGGATCGTGTCGATCTGTCCCAGCAGCGCCACGCAGGCCAGTTGTTCCAGCACCGGGGTGCCCAGGTCGGTGCCGGCCCGTGCCTGGGCCAGGCGCTGGATCAAGGCGGGGTCGGCCCGGATCCAGCCGATGCGCAGCCCGCCCCAGAAGGTCTTGGACACCGATCCGACACTGATCACCCCTGGGTGGTAGGCGGCCAGGGGCACGGGCGGCTCCACGTCGAGGGCGAGCTCGGCCATGGTCTCGTCCACCACGGTGGGGCACCCCAGCCGGAGCCGTTCCCGCTCGGCGGGGGCCAGGCAGAGCCCGGTGGGGTTGTGGAAGTCCGGCAGCAGATACGCCAGATCCGCCCCGTGCGTGGCGGTAGCGAGGGCGGGCAGGTCCCAGCCGGTGTCGGTCAGGGCCACCGGGGTGATCCGCGCCCGGGTGCTGCGCAGCAGGTGCAGGGCGTGCGGATAGGTGGGGTGATCCACCACCACCCGGGACCGGGGGCGCAGCAGGGTGCGCACCAGCAGATGCACCCCGTGCTGGGCCCCGGTGGTGATCAGGATCTGCTCCGGGGTCGTGGCCAGCCCTCGGGCCCGATACCGGGCCGCCACCGCCTCCCGCAGCTCAGGTAACCCGATCTGGGCGTAGCCGTGACGGGGCAGGTGCCGCGGCAGCTGCTCCAGTGCCCAGGTGTAGGCCCGGTGCAGGGCCGCCCCCGGGGCCGGCGGGGAGGCGTGGGAGAAGTCGATCAGCTGCCCGTCCACGAGCTCGGTGGCGTGGTGGCCGGCACTCGTCCGGCCGGGCGGGACGGTGGTGGTGCTGCGGGTTCGCTGCCGGGTGGTGAGGTAACCGGTCTCGCGCAGGGTCGTGTAGGCGGTGGCCACCGTGGTGCGGCTGATCCCCAGGGTCGCGGCCAGGTCCCGCTCCCCCGGCACCGTGACCCCCAACGGCAGGCGCCCGTCGAGAATCAACAGGCGGATCCGTTCGGTGAGCTTCCGGTGCGCCGGGCCGGTGCCCGCCGCCCAGTCCCCCAGCAGCCGGTCCAGGGTCGGGGCGGTGGTGTGCATCAGGCCAGGATCCGGGCTCTGGCCCTTTTTCTCAACTCCAGATACCCCCGAGGATGAACACCGTGCCCGGACCGCCCGGGCACCACCGCCCCCACCGAAGGACCCCCATGCCCGCATCCTCGTCCCCTCCACTCACCGACCAGCCACTGGTGGCGCGGCGGATGAGCGCCGGCGAGCAGCTGCGGGCCGAGCACAAGCCCCGCCGGCTGCTCCAGCTGCTGGCCGGGCTGATCGGGTACGGCACCGCCCTGGCCCTGCTGGTCGGCTCCGGGCTGGGGGCCTCGAGCTGGAACGTGCTGGCCGAAGGCCTCGCCCACCGCACCGGGCTGTCCTTCGGGATGGCCACGAACCTGATCGCGCTGGCCGTGCTGGTGTTCTGGATCCCGTTGCGCGAGCTGCCCGGGCTGGGCACCGTGCTGAACGTGCTGCTGGTGGGGGCCGCCGCCGATGTCGCCGCCCACCTCCTGCCCGCCCCGGGCACACTGGCCGAGCAGCTGGCCCACTACAGCCTGGGGCTTCTCCTGTTCGCCTTCTGCGACGCCCTCTACCTCGGGGCCCGCTTCGGCGCCGGACCCCGCGACGGGCTGATGACCGGGGCTGTGCGGGTCACCGGCCGGCCTCTGTGGACGGTGCGCACCGGCATCGAAGTCCTCGTCGTGGCCGTCGGCTGGGCCCTCGGCGGGACCGTGGGGGCGGGCACCGTGGTCCTGGCCGTGGCCGCCGGACCCCTGGTGCAGACCTTCCTGCGCCACACCACCGTGCCGCTGCGGGCCGACGGCTCGGCCGGGTCAACGGCCCGTTGAGCGTCCCTCGTGCCCATGGACGATGGGGCGCCCTGCTGGGGATGCCGGCGGTGGTCCTGGCGGCAAGGTTTTCTCCAGCAGGGTGGCGCTGTACCAGGGCCCGTTGAAGTCCCGTCGGCCTACTTCCTGGAATCCCTGCCGCTGGTAGAAGGTGCGCAGAGCTGTGTTCGACTCCACGCAGTCCAGCCGGATGACCGCTGCTCCTTCAGCCCGGCCACGCTCCGCGGCCCAGTTCAGGAGAAACGCCCCCAGGCCACGGCCGGTCACACCGCGGTGGACCATCAGTCCGTGGACGTAGACCGCCAAGGTGTCATCGGCACCCCAGACCTCGGGATCGGCCCACAGCAGCCGTACGGCCGCGGCAACTCCCAGGGCGGGATCTCGGACCAGATACCACTGGCCAGCCTGGATCTGCTCGGTGATCTCCTGCCGGCTCACATGGCCGTGGCCCCACTGCTCGATGCCCTGCTCACCCAGCCAGTCCTCGATCTGGCACCGAAGCTCGTGCACGGCCCTCGCATCCTCAAGGACAGCTTGTTCGATCGGGGCGGGCCGGGAACTGATCATGCTCACCACGTTAGGGCAGCATCACTGCCCACCACGGTCATCGCACACGGACTGCCACCTTCACGCCACGGGGTGACCATGGATCACCCGGTGCCGGATACGGTGACAGGGGCCCCGCTCCTACTTCAAAGGTCTTGCCCCATGCCCACCCGCCCTTCGATCACTCTGCGCCCGTTCCACGAGGCGGACACTGCTTTCTTCACCGGCCTGGCCACCGACGAGCGAGTGACCCGCTTCGTCGGTGACGGTCGCCCCTGGGCGCCGCAGGCCATCCAGGACCGTCTTCGTGCCGCGCTGCAGCAGCAGCCGGTCGAGCAGGGTGGGGCGGTCCGGTGGTTCATCGCTGAAGAAGAGGGCGAGGCGGTCGGCCTCGTGGTCACCACCCGGTGCGATGCGGGCGTGGAGATTGGCTACTGGGTGTCCCCACAGCACTGGGGGCGCGGGGTGGCCGGAGCCATGGTCGACCTGGCCGTGGCCACGGTCCCGGACGTCTACGGTCGGGTCCGGTTGATCGCCTGGGCCGCTCCGGCCAACACCGCCTCGACCCGGCTGCTCACCCGCCGCGGCTTCGAGCTCGAGGCCAGCCAGGACGGCCTGGACCGCTACGTGCTGGCGCACACGCAGTAGCACGCACCGGCCACCGCGAAGCACCGCCTGCACCGGAGCGGCCATGGGGCCATGCTGCGTTCCGGACGGGCGCTGCACGCTATCTGAGCCCCGCTGGGGCCCTCCAGAGCACGCCCGGACCCATCGATTCACCACACCGAAGGCCGGCAAGGCGCCCAGTGGCTACCGCGGTGTGGGAGGCTGGCCGGCGTGGGAACCCAACCCGGCTACGACGAACTGGCCGAACAGTACGAGCTCACCTTCCCGGACCCGTTCCAGACACCTTTGGAACGGCATGCGGTCGCCGCCTTCACGGACATGGTCCTGGTCCACCACGGCGAGGGCACCGTGGTGGACATCGGGTGCGGGACCGGACACGTCACCGCCGACCTCGCCCACCGCGGTCTGGAGGTCGTGGGGATCGATCCGTCAGAAGCCATGCTGGGCATCGCCCGCAGGTCCCACCCCGAGGTGGCGTTCCGGCGCGGTGAGGCCAATCTAAACGAATCCCCGGAGTTGACCGATCGGCTGGTTCCGCTGTGGGGTGTGCTGGCCCGGTTCAGCCTGATCCACGTCGATCCCCACCGGATCGGTGGCGTGCTTGATTCCTGGGCCCAGCGCATGCCGGTCGGCGGCGTGGTGCTCCTGGCCTTCCAGAGCACCGATGGCGAAGGGCAACCGGCGGTGCCGTTCGATCACGCGGTGGCACCAGCCTGGCGCTGGCACCCCGACGAGATGAGCGCACGGCTTGCCCGGGCCGGGTTCGACGAGGCCTGGCGCACGGTGAGCCGGCCGGACCCGCTGCACCGCTTTCCCGAGTGCCACCTGGCCGCCACACGTCGCCGCTGACAGCACTCCCTCCTGCCACCGGTGGTGCAGGAAACGAAGGGTGCTTTGCTGCCCGACCGGTGCACCCGCTGTCAGGACATGGCGCGCAGGGCCTCGCGCAGCTCGACGGTCCACTCCTCGACGGGGTCCAGGTGAGCATCATGGGTCCCACTAGATGTTGTGGGTCATGACGTTCTTGGCGCGGGTGCGTCGATGAGATGAGGAACGGGCTCCTCGTCACAGGATGGAAGTTCCTACACCGTCCATCCGCGCGAGAGAGCCCGTTCATGACCCACGTTAATGCACCCCTGACCCCGACCGGCCGGCTGCGCATGGTGTTGCGCCACCTCGAGGACGGGATCCCGATGGCCCACGTGGCCGCGGAGTTCCGGGTCTCTCGCCCGACCGTGGCCACCTGGGTGGCCCGCTACCTCGAGTCCGGCGAAGCCGGACTCACCGACCGGCCCTCGACCCCGCGACGCAGCAGCACCCGCACCCCGGCTGCGGTCGTCGAGCTCATCGAGGCGCTCCGCCGGGGCCGCAAGTGGTCGGCGCGGCGCATCCACCGCCACCTGGTCGACCTTGCCGTGACGATCAGTCTGCGCACCGTCGGCCGCTGGTTGCACCGACTCGGGATCTCCCGGCTGCGCGACCTCACCCCTGAGGGCGAGAACTCCCGCAGGACCCCGGGACGGATTCGCGCCGCCTGGCCCGGGCACATGGTCCACCTGGATGTGAAGAAGGTCGGCAAGATCCCCGACGGCGGCGGCTGGCACGCCCACGGCCGTGGCAGCGCTCAGGCGAAGAAGTCCAAGCGTGGGCCCGGAGCGAAGGTCGGCTACACCTACCTGCACTCGGCCGTGGACGGCTTCTCTAGGCTGGCCTACACCGAGGCCCTCGCCGACGAGAAAGCGGTGACCACGATCGGGTTCTTCTGCCGGGCCAGGGCCTTCTTCGCCGCCCACGGCATCTCCCGGCTGCACCGGGTCGTGACCGACAACGGCGCCAACTACCGGGCCAAGGACTTCACCCGCTGCGTGGAAGCCCTGGCCGGCCGGCACCAGCGCATCAAGCCCTACACGCCGCGGCACAACGGCAAGGTGGAGCGATACAACCGCCTGCTGGCCGACGAGGTGCTCTACGCCCGTCCCTACGCCAGCGAGCAGGCCCGCCGGGACGCGATTGGGGTGTGGGTGAACCACTTCAATTACCATCGGCCGCATACCGCCTGTGGTGATCAGCCTCCGGCCTCACGCGTCCCGGCCCGTGCCAATAACGTCATGCCCTCTTACAACTAGACAGATCGACCCGTCGGGTGCCCGCACGGGCTGCGACGAAGGCGTCCTGCCGGGCGGAGGTGAACATCGACTCCGCGGCGAAGACGACCGTGGTCGGGGCTCTCACCGCCGCCCAATCCGCCCACCGCGGGACGTGCACCGCCTGGAGAACGGCTTCCATGACGGCTGGGTCGAACCGGGGCCGATACCCCTCAGCTGTGGGTTCCAGATCCGCCGCCCAGGCCCGGGCCAGAGCAGTCGCTCCGAGAAAAGCGGTGGCCTCGGCCCGGGAGGCGAAGGGCGCGGGCCAGGAGCCGAAGAACTCCCCCACCGCGGCTGCTTCGCCCGGGTCCCCGCCGTGCACATCGGCTTCCAGCAGCACCAGACCGGACACCCGATGCGGGTGGCCGGCGGCGGTGAGCACCGCGGTGTGCGCCCCCATGGACTGGCCTACCAGCACCACCGATTGAGCGGGGGCCACCACATCGAGCACCGCGACGACGTCGTCCACGAAGGCCTGTCGCCCGGTGTCGTCCGGCACCCGGGTGCTGTGCCCGTGTCCGCGCTGGTCCACTAGCACGCACCGGTGCTCGGGCCACAGCTCTCGGGCCGAGGGCACGAGTTCTTGGGCGCTGCCGGCCAGTCCGTGCAGGAACACCACCACCGGGGCCGCACCACCGGTGTCCAGATAGCTGATCCGCGCCCCGGGCCGTTCCACCACCGAGCGTACGAGCTCCACTGCCTCGCCCTTCCTTCCGCAACCCTTGTGGTCCAGCACGCTCACGGTAGTACCGCTTGCCCTGTCGTCCACCGGCGTTGTCACCGTCCCGGGATCATGCTCCCGGCACGACACCGGGGCGTTCAGCCCGGGAGGCGGGTGCGCAGCTTCTCGGTCAGGGACAACCGCACGGTGGGCCACTCGCTGTTGATGATGGAGAACACCACCACATCGCGCATGGTCCCGTCACGCCACAGGTCGTGATTGCGCAGCACCCCGTCCTGCTTCGCGCCCAGGGCGGCGATCGCCCGCCTCGACCGGTGGTTGTGCCAGTGCGTGCGGAGCTCCACCGCGATGCACTCCAGGGTCTCGAAGGCGTGGGTGAGCTGGAGCAGTTTCACCTCGGTGTTGACCCCGGTGCCCTGGACACTGGGGGCGATCCAGGTGGAGCCGATTTCCAGGCGCCGGTGATCGGCACGGATGTTGAGGAACGTCGTCATCCCCACCGCCCGCCCGTCGCCGGCCCGGATCGTCCACGGCACGATGTGACCGGTCCTGTGCTTGGCCAGCCGCTTCTCGATCTCCGCGCCCATCGCTTCCGGGGCAGGCAGGCGAGTGTACCAGAGCTGGTAGAGGTTCTCCTCCGCGACCGCTTTCGCCAGTTCCGCGGCGTGCTCCGGCGCAAGTGGCTCGAGGGTGGCCACAGTGCCGGTGAGCGTGGGGATCGCCAGGAAGTCCATGCCGCCAGGCTACTGAACGTCAGAACAGCCCCACACGCACCACCACGCTGCTCACGAAGTCGGGCCGGAATCAGGAAACCCTGATGCAGGGTGTCGCGGTGCCCGTAGCCGCCCTCACAAGTGGCCGGTAGTGGGCCACATGTAAACCAAAAGGCCTTGTGCTGGTGGTGCGCTGGAGTGGTGTCGGCGGCACACCGCAGAGCCGGATCGATGGGATCACTTCACCGGGTCCGGGAGGAGCCGGAAGCGTTCCAGCACCACAAGCGTGTCGTCGTCCACGTCGCGCCCCGGGACCTCGGCGCACGCCTCCGGCGGCGCGGCCGTCCAGAACTCCTCGTGGGCCTCCCGCCACTGGGCCACGCTGCGGTGCCCCTCGCCCTCGGCCAGCACGTGCTCCCATGGCACCTCGGCCAACCGCATCGTGGCCACCTCGGTGATCTCCAAGGTGGCGACCACCCGCCCGGTGGAGTCGATGAGGGCCTGACATTCGCCGAGACGCGGCAGGGGCTGGCCCTCGGCGTCGTAGTCACCCAGCAGCGACGATGTGCCGGTCTTCGCGCCGGACCGGATCAGCTGGACGAGGCGGTCCCGCAACGGTCCGGGGGTCGCGAACTCGGCCACCGGCATCGATTCATCCATGGCTCGAGTATGCCGCCCGACGACCTCAGAAGAGCGCACTCGACCTCACGGGCAACTCGCTCACACAGGATTCGAGCGCCCATCAGCGGACCCCTACCGGAACGCGGGACGAGCCAACCGTGGTGTGGTCTCCATCCCTCAGCGGTCGTCGTTAGGCCGACGCGGATGTGTCCACCCAAAAACGGAGTTCGCCCTCGTGGTTGATTCCGTCGGCGACTCCGCCGTTACGGCGCACGACCGTCAAGGACGCCTGATTGTCCGGGGCGACGGTCAGCAGGGCGCGGGCGATACCGAGTGCCGTGCACTTGCCCAAGGCGGACCGAAGCATCTGGGTGGCGTGCCCCTGGCGCTGCCACGGATAAACGACGTGATAGCCGATGTGCCCACCGCCCTCGTCCTCGGTCAGTTGGTGGCGAATGACCACCGAGCCGATGTAGTACTCGGCGGAGGCGAACCAGAGCAGTTCCGTGGGAACGCCCCATCGCTGTCTGACGCCGACACGATCGTCCACGAACCGATCGAAATCAAGGCTGGCCTCACGAAGCCATGCCGTGTCGGATCCGCGGCGCATCATGTCGGCCTGTTCTCCCACGAGATACGAGGTCCTGACCCGAACGCACGGCGTGGTCAGTATCGGCGGTTCCTGCAACGTGATCATCCAGCAAGGGTAGAGGGGTGGTCCGGATCACCGTCCGCAGGGACAACCCCTAATGCACCAGGGGATCACGGTGGGCGTGGCTGGGCTCGACCGTGGCCCTCGGGTGCCCGCCCGGTCCGGGGCTCAGTGTTTCCGGTCGGTGCTGATCGCCAGGGCCACGGCGGTGGCCGTCAGGGCGAGGGCGGCGACCAGGGCGATCGGCCAGACGGTGGGGTGGAGCAGTACGGTGGCGGGTGCCGTCAGCAGGGCGGGCACCAGGATGAGCCCCCGGCTGTAGCCGATCAGTTGGGTGACGGGCACCGGCCCCAGCGGGGTGTCAATCGGGGGTTGAGTGTGGTCCGGTGTCGGGGCCAGGGCGCGGTAGAGGCCGGCCGCGCCGATTCCGGCCCCGGCCACGGCACCGAGAAGCAGCAGCACCCCCCAGCTGGTGCCGGCCGCGAGCCCGCTCAGCAGGGCCACGGCGGCCAGGATCGCGGTGTTGAGCGCGCACGGGATGACCAGGTGCACCAGCGCCGCTGCGGTGGGTCCGATCGGCAGGTTCCGTTCGGCGGCGGCCCCGGCGCGCAGATCACCCAGATAGGCCGTGCCGCGGTTCAGCCCTCGGTATCCCACCACCAGCAGCGCAGTCCAGCCGGCGAGCACCGCGGTGTGGGCGAAGGAGGCCAGCAGCACCATGGTGAGCCCGAGGTCCACGATCAGGCTGGCCCGCCACCGGGTGGTGCGCAGGGCGGTGAGCGAGGCGAACAGCACCACCGTGTGCGGCCCGGTCACCCAGCCCGGTGTGCTCCCGGGCAGTCCCCGTACCCCGGTCACCGTGGTGGGGGCCAGCGCGGCGGTCAGGTCGTGGGTCGACAGCAGGGCCACGGCGTTGCTCAGGTGCCGGGTCCGCGCCCCGGTCTCCCGCAGCTGAACCCCGTTCAGGGTCCGGGCCCACCGCAGCGCCCAGACCCAGAACAATCCGGCCAGCACCGCCAATGCTCCTGCGACTGCCACGAACCACGGAGGCGGCGGGACATCCCACCGGGCCATGGCCCACTCCTGGGTGCCGGCCAGCACGACCAGCACAGCACCCAGGGCCAGGAACCACCCCGCCCAAGGGCGAGACCGCAGCGAGGCCGGCACCTCGCGGGCGGTCTGGGCCCAGACGGCGACCCCGACCGCACTGATCCCCAGGCCGGCCCAGCACACCAGCTGTGCGGGTACCTGCCACCACGGCGCACCCCACCCGGCCGCCGGCCCGGCGCCTGCCAGTAGCAACAGGCCGGTGCCGCCGACCAACGCCCCGGCCACAGCCGCCACCCACAGCGTCCGGCGCACGGCCCGGATCGGTTCCTGTGCTCCGGCCCCGGGCAGCGGCCACACCCACAGCATTCGCTCCGGGGACACCCCGACCGGTCCCAGTCCGCGCAACAGGTCCACGGCCCCGACCCAGGCCGCCCCGAGCAGCACGGCGGCTCCGAGCACCGGTACCCCGGCCCCCACCCAGGCGCCCGCCGGGCGGTGCAGCGTTCCGCCGGGGGAACCGGCGTCCACCAGGTCCGCCAAGGAGGCCCCGAGACCGACGATTCCGGCGACCGCCCAGGCCACCAGCACCACCGTGACGAACAGCCCGGTGTACGCATCGACGAACCGATCCGCACCTCGAGCCCGCCCGCGAGTCCGTGCCCGGGCGCCTCGCAGGAACACCTCGATCTCGGCGGGCCCGGCAGGCTCCACACCGGCACCGGCCGTCACGACCGGCCCTCCCGTTGCGGAGCAGGCACGACCGGTGCCAGGGCATCGTCGGAGTCGATGGTCAGCACGGTGGTGCCCACCGTGGCCGCCAGCGACGCGTCGTGGGTGGCGATCAGCAACCCCGCCCCCGCCTGCCGGGCAGCGACCAGACGATCGGCCAACCGGGACCGCATCATCGCGTCCAGGCGCTGTTCGGGCTCATCGAGCACCAGCAGCTCGAACGGGCGGATCAGTGCCGCAGCCAGCAGCGCCCGCCGGCGCTGACCCGAGGACAGAGCGAACGGCGAGACGTCCACCCGGTCCTGTAGCCCGAACTCGGCCACCGCAGCGGCGGCCACCACCGGCGCATCGGCCACCCCGTGACCGCGCAGCACCAGTTCCAGGTGATGACCCACCGACACCCCGGGCAGAAACGCGTCCTCGTCGAACAGACAGCTCACCGCCCGGCGGTAGACCAGCGAGTTCTCCACCACCGGCCCACCCTTCAGCCATCGATCCCCGCTCACCGGAGCCTGCTGGCCCACCGCCGTGCGCAGCACCGTGGACTTGCCCGCCCCATTGGCCCCGCGCAGCACCACCGCCTCCCCCGCACCCACCTCGAAGCTGACCCCGGCGGTCACCGGCACCCCGGCATAACCACACACCAGCTCACGAACGGACAAAACAGGGGCGCAACTCACGGACAAGAGCCTTTCAACGGCAACACGGCCACCCCATTCTTCCCCGATGCCATCGCCTGCAGCTCCCCCGCCGGCCGGATATCCACCACCGTCACGACCGAGCATCACCCCCAGCTGCACACTCAGGAGCCCGGGACCGTCCTGCGACAGGCCGGGCGGGGCAGGGTGCCTTGGACGAACCGCGCTTCTCGTAGTGTGGATAAGACCAACCGCCTGGAGGTTTTTCGCGATGACCGACGAGATCGCCGGCCTCGTCCCGCTGCTCTTCGCCCTGATGGTCCTCCCCGCGATGAGCATCCCGGTGGTGCGCTGGGCTGCCGAGGATGCACTCGGGCGCAACGGATCGGCGGGCATCCGTACCCGCCACACCAAGGTCTCCGATGAGGCCTGGGCTGCCGGCCATGCCGCAGCCCTGCCCGTGGTGCGGAAGATGTGGCCGGTAGCCGCGATAGGGCTACCGACCGCACTGGTCGTTCAGGTTCTTGGTGGCGGGTATACCGGCACCGCGGTGGCCGCCGTCGCGCTGATCTGCGAGGTCGTGGTGCTGTTGCGCTCTGCCGGTGCCGCCAACTGCGCCGCACGCGCGGTCACCGCCAGCAGGTGAGCGTCTGTGGCCAGCTCCGTTTCTAACCCTCATCGCAACGCGAGTGTCCGGTAGCCGGCCATATGTAAAGCAACGACGAGGTCGAGTTTCTGTGCTCGGGCGCCTTCGTTGAGCGACGAACCACCGAAAGGCGCACGCTCAAAGAGCGTTCGCCGCTGCCTGAAGCGATACCTCGCCCGCCAGGTCTATCGCCACCTCAACACCGTTGCCCCAACCGACCCCGCCAGGGCTGGACATGCAGAGGAGATCCTGCGACATGGGCCAGCTCACCCACGAGCGGGCCGACCTACGGCGGGCTTGGAAGGCCAACTTCACCACGTTGCGTTCGGGGACGCCAGGACATGTGGAAGCTATCGACCCCGCGGGAGCACCCCTGAGCAGGCGTTAGTGTGTGGGAGAAACAAAATGCACTTGCATGCGGTGTGCCCGGGCTTCTCCGCCTTCCGCCCCCTGCGGGACCGGCAGCCTTTCACAGCGCTCCAGTGCGTCAACGAACCCTCTTCAGGGCAGAGCAGAGGCCTGGCCCTGAACCGATCAGAAAGGCCGGAATGCGTAGCCCTTCGACGGACACCCGGAAGACAGTCATCGCAAGCTCCAGCGCGGTACTGCTGGCGATGATCACCGGATGCGCCGACGACGCCACCCCTGATGCTTCGTCCCCGGACGCGACTGCGCAGACCGCGCCGGGAGAGGTCCCCGCGCAGTGGTCCTATGAAGGGGCTACCGGCCCGCAGCACTGGGGTGAACTCGAGGACGAGTTCACGACCTGCAGCACCGGAGCGGCTCAGTCACCCATCGATGTCCCCAGCGACCCGGTGCTGTCCTCCGCACCGATCGAACTCGACTACACGAACTCGGACTTCCAAGCCCGCGACACCGGGCACACGGTCGAGCTCGAAGCGACCTCGCCCCAGAACATCACGGTCGACGGGACCGAATACACCTTCCAGCAGATGCACTACCACGCCCCGTCCGAGCACACGCTCGACGGCGCCGACTATGCGGCCGAGTTCCACTTCGTGCACCGGTCGAACGATGGTGATCTCGCCGTCATCGGGGTGCTGGCCGCAGAGGGAGAGAACAACCCCGCCTGGTCACCCGTCATCGAGGCAGTACCCGCTGCACAGGACGAGGACTCGGCTGAGGTGACGGGGTTGACGCTGTCGTCCCTGCTCCCCGAGTCCTTGGATCACTACGAGTACGACGGCAGCCTGACCACTCCACCGTGCAGCGAGAGCGTGCGCTGGCTCCTGCTGCAGAGCCCGATCGAGCTGGGCGCGACCCAGATCAGCGAGCTCCGCTCCGCGCACTCGGACAACAACCGTCCGACACAACCGCTGAACGATCGAGAAGTTGCCCAGATCGATCAGTGAGTCACCCTCGAGTGAGTCCCGCCCAGCGTAATCCAGCGGCGGAGGCCCCCGGTGGTGAGGCGGCTGCACCTGCGCAGACGGCTCCGGCGGTCGTCGACGAAGGGATCACCCGCAGGTCACCGTAGCCGCAGAATCCGTCCCCCACCGGGGTGTTCCACTCGTTTTAGGAACGCGGGCCTAAAACCTGGTCTCATAACTTCGTTGCCTGGCGCAGTCGCCGGAGGTTGATGAGCGTGACGGCGAGCATGAGCAACGGCAGCAGCGTGGCTTAGCTGCGGTCGTAGCGCAGTCTAAAATGCTTGAACCGAGGGACCCAGGAGATGGTGCGCTTCACGACCCAGCGGTGCCGGCCGAGATGGGTCTCGGGCTTGATCCCGCGTCGAGCGATCCGAACCTTGATCCCTCTCCGCTGCAGGTAAGGGACTGCCGCACCGACAGGTGACAGCAGATGATGCGGCAGTCCCCTCGTAGAGGTCGAGGTGATCGCGATCCGTTGAACCAATTCGTCGTGTTCCGTGGTGAATTGATCCCGCTGCTGTCGGATCCGGAAGAAAGGAACCCCTACATGACCGCCCTTACTCTCCTCGTTGGAGCAGTCCTCACACTCGCCGGGGTCGCCGGCTACGCGCTTTCGGGCGCTGCCAGCCTCACCGCACTCATCCCCAGTGCGATTGGAGTGCTCCTGCTGATCTGCGGGCTCCTGGCAAGGAACGCGAAAATGCACCGGCACGCCATCCACGCGGGCCTGCTGATCGCTCTGCTGGGCGTGCTCGGATCTTTGCGGAACGTGGCGGGAATCGGCGAGGTGCTCGCCGGAACCGCTGAGCGTCCCGCGGCTGTCATCCTGAGCACCGTCATGTTCCTGGTGCTTGCGCTCTACCTCGCCCTCGGCATCGGCTCCTTCATCAAGGCCCGGCGCCCGAAGGCCGCACCAGGCCGGTAGTCCGCACGCGGGTGGACAGGCGGAGAAATGATCGGCCGTCTCTTGTTTGTGTCGACGGCAGGTGACCACTGACCCCGTGGCGGCAGACGAACTCAACGGTGGGTTCCAATGGCCTGTCTATGAAGTCGTTGAGCGGTTGGCCTTCTTCAGGCTCTCGGTGCCGGTTTCGGTCCATATGAAGGGGGTGGCAGCAGTCGTTCCAGCCGGTGACGAAGGCGCTGATCTTGGCGTTGAGCTCGGGCACGGAGACGACGTCGGCCCGGTGCAGGGCCTGGCGTTCGATGATCCCGAGCCAGACCTCCACGAGGTTCAGTCACGACGCCGAAATGGGTGTGCAGTGCACTCGGAACCGGGGGTTCTCCGCCATGCCAGGCCTTCACCTCGGGGGTCTTGTGCACCGCGTAATTGTCCATCACCAGGTGCAGCCCCTGGCCCGGGTAGGCCCGGGCGACCTGCTTGAGGAAGGCCAGGAACTCCTGGCGCCGGTGCCGGGGCTTGCACGCGGCCGTGACATGACCGGTGGCGATCTCCAGCGCGGCGAACAAGGTCGAGGTCCCGTGCCGGATGTAGTCGTGGGTACGGGCTGCAGGCTTGCCCGGCTGCATCGGCATCCCCGTTGCCGTGCGTTCCAGCGCTTCAATCTGGGACCTCTCATCCACGCACAGCACCACCGCGTTCTCCGGCGGGGCCAGATAGAGCCGCACCACGTCGACGACCTTGGCCACCAGCTGAAGGGTCTGTGGAGAACTTGAAAGTGCCCTCCCGCCACGGCGCCATCCCGTACTCCCGCCAGGCTTTCGCCACCGTGGTGTGGTCAATCCCCAACCGGGACGCCAGCAGGCGGGAGGATCAGTGCGTGATCCCGAGGTTCTTCGGCGGCGGTCTCAGCGTGGCAGCCACGATCACCCGGTGGTCGATCCGCCGCGGCCGCCCTGATCGGTCGTGGTCGGCCAGCCCGGCCATGCCTGCCTCGGTGTAGCGGGCCCGCCAGGCGATCACCGTGTTGCGGGCCGTGCCCACCTTCTGCGCGATCTCGGTGTTGGAGACCCCGTCGGCAGCCAGCAGCACGAACCTCGCCCGCTGCGCCAGCCCCGCCCGCACCGAGGTGGAGCGCACGAGCCTCTGCAGCGTCTCCCGGTCGCCCTGGCGCAACAGCAGCGGGGCCACAGGATGGTTTCCCACAACTCATGATCCCACCGCACCAACCGCTGAGGAACTTCGACCCCTTGGCACTAGGACGAGCTCGGGGTTCCTCCGAGGCTCTGGCGCCTCCTGCGCAGCCCGAGCTCATAGGAGGTGAAGGCGATCAGGGTGACGACCACCAGCGGCAGCACGAACCACGCCATGACGGCCGTGAACCCCTCCAAGGCGTCGTGGGCGGTGGCGGCGAGAACGACGTAGCCGGTGTACGCCAGGTACAGAGCCACGAACAGGGCGCCCTCCCACCGGGCGACCGCGAAGCCGGTGAACGCCACGGGCAGCAGCGCCAGGGCGGCGGCCAGCATCACCGGGATGTCGAAGGCCACCGCGGCACTTGCAACGGGAATGCCTTCGGGGGAGATCAGGGCGGGCAACCCGAGCACCACCCCGATGTTGAAGATGTTGCTGCCCACCACGTTGCCCACCGCCAGGTCGCGTTCCCCGCGGCGCACGGCGATGATCGAGGTTGCCAGCTCGGGCAGCGATGTCCCCACGGCCACCACTGTCAGCCCCACCACGAGGCTGCTCACGCCCAGGGTGGTGGCGATGTTCACCGCGCCCTCGACGAGCAGCGTGGCCCCGCCCACCAACAGGGCGACTCCGAGCACCACGAGCAGAACCGACCTGGGAGTCGAGGCGGGAGGCGGCTCCTCGCGCTCACCGATGACGTCAGGCACCGACGAACCCATGGCCGACCCGGCAGCGTGGGCTGAGATTTTGGTGTCGCGCCGGCTGATGACGACGGTCAGCACCGTGTGCGCGACCACCGCGCAGAAGAGGATCAGCCCATCCACCGCACTGATCACCCCGTCCAGGGACACGAGCAGCACCCCAACGGACAAGACGACCATCAAGGGCACGTCGAAGCGCAGCAGTCTTTGCCTGACTACCAAGGGGAGAACCAGGGCGGAGAGCCCGAGAATGAACAGGACGTTGACGATGTTGCTGCCCACCACGTTGCCCACAGCCAGCCCCGGCTCATCACTCAGCACGGCGCCCACGGTCACGGCCAGCTCCGGGGCCGAGGTGGCGGCCGAGACCACGGTGAGCCCGACCACCAGCGAGGAGATCCCCACCCGCCGGGCCAGGGCCGAGGCTCCCCGCACCAAAAATTCTCCACCAAGGACCAGCAACACCAGCCCGGCAACGATCCGTCCCACATCGACAACATCCATGGGCAGGATTGTACGGACCACACCCCGGCTCCGAAGTCCCTGCCCAGAGGCGCCGTCCCGGCGGTGACCGCACCGGCCACGCCCGCGGCAGCGTCAGCGTCAGCGTCAGCGTCAGCGTCAGCGTCAGCGTCAGCGTCAGCGTCAGCGTCAGCGTCAGCGTCAGCGATAAGATACCCGGGACGGTGGAGCCCCGTGCCGGCGACCGTCTCCATGTCGGACCGCAACGGCTGGAGACGGGTCAGGGCTTCAGTCGCTCTCGGGGCCGTTGCCTCCGGGCCGCGCAGGGGTGCCGACGTGTCGCTGAAGCGTCATCGTGGTCCTGGGGGTGCGATCGGGGCGGAAGTGACCCTCGGCGCCGCCGACGTGGGCCGGCGGGGCTTATTGGTCGCCTCGGAATCGCTGGAACAGGCCCAGCCAGAGCGTGTCATGCGTCCTCAGCCGACTCGGAGCATCGGCTGGCCCGCACCCCTGTCGGCGCCGGCCGGCAGCTCACCGATCACGGCGCGCCAGGAGGCGTTCATCGCCTCGAAGTGCTCCCGCTCGAACCCGTGGCGACCGGTCAGATCGGCGAAGCCGGCGGCCAGAAACGGTGGGGTGATCGCGTCGGGGTCCTCCAGACGGAGCCGCTGGAAGGAGTTCCGGACCCGGGCCATGGTCCAGCCCCACATCTCGGCTCGCCCGCTCAGCGCCACGGCCCGTGACAGGGCGTGGACGGCCTCTGAGTCGATGTCCCCGTCCGGGCGCATCCGGGCGGCCACCGCCCTCGCGCTGGTGGACCCGGCCTCGTGGAGGGCGTCGATCATCTGGCTCACCACCGTGCGGGTTCTGGTTCGTGCGGCCAGCCCGGTGCGGTGCAGCACGGTCTCCTGGTTGTGCGTGTCCAGCAGGGTCAAGGCGTCGAGGGAGGCGAGCGGGTCATCGACGGCGATCACGAGCTCCTCACCCACCAGGTCCAGGCGCACGGTGAGCCCGTCCAGGTTCAGCGTTGCTTCAAGACGTCGCTCTGCGCGGGGCGGGACGTCAGACACAGGAGGCTCCTTCTCGTGCTGGGGGTGTGTTCGCGGCAGGTGGGGTGGTGGCGTCGCCGGCGATGGTGGGCCCCGGTGGGGAGGCCGGGCCCAGGACGGCCAGCAGCTCTCCGATCTCGTGGGCGGAGAGTGTGGGGTGGCGGAAGTGCTGATGCTCATCGATGGTGTAGTGAGTGCGGCGACCTTGCTTGCGCCGGGTGATGAAGCCGGCTTCCTCGAGGTCTTTGAGGATCATCAGGGCCGCCCGTTCAGTGATCCCCACCAGGGCCGCGATGTCGCTGACCCGCACGTCCCCACCCCGGGCCACGACGAGCAGAACGTGGCCGTGGTTGGACAGCAACGTCCAGGACGGGCGCCGGGACGGACCGGGGTGCACCGCCCCTGGTCCGGTGGACCGGTCCCGGGGCTGGGACGAAGTTCCGGGGGCACCGGGGTGGGAGCTGGAGAGCAATGTCGGGGTCCTTCCCCTCGAAAATGGTGGGAGCGCGCTGGGTGGCGCCCACGGGTCCGGGTGCTGATCGCACCCGCGTGCACCCCGGGACGACTACTGCAGCGACGGGACGAGGCCCAGGGAGATGAGGCCGACGGCAACCACTGACGCGGCGGCAGCCAGGAATCCGGTCGAGACGGCGATCAGGCCCCAGGGGCGTGACCGCCTGGAGTGCCGGGGTTCGGGGGTCTGAGCGTTCATGACAGGCCTTTCAATGGTGCGGCCGGTAGTCGTTGCCGGTCCGCGGAGCTGGTGGTGTCCGTTCCTGGGTTGCGGTCACTGCACGTCCTGCCCGGGGCGCCTCGTCGAGTCGCCGGGGTGCCGGAGCGCGTCCGACAGGGGAGGTGCCGCTGCCGGCCCGGGGCGCTTCGTCGGGGACGGTCTCACAGCTGGGCCAGTCTGCGAGAGCGCGCCGGGCGGTGCACGCGAAACATGGAGCCGCCGGCCTCGGCCACGAGCACGACCTCGGTTCCGTGCCGCACCGTGGGCACCGGAACCTCCGCCGGGGTGACGACCACGGCCGCCCCGATCGTGTGGGCGGCATGGGCCACAGCGATGGCTCGCACCTGGTGGGCCCGGTGGAAGGAACAGCGCCGGTGCCACACCACCTCCACCCGGGCGGGGATCCCCGCACTCTCCGGCGCCGGGGTCGTGCGGGCGGCGACGGCCTCGGCCTCACGCAGCGCTTCCCGGCGGACCCGGGCAGCGATCACGGCGTCGGAGGTGAAGGCCGAGCGCAGCACCGGCACCAACAACACCAGCGGACGGTCCTCTTCGGCGGCGAGCCGTACCGCGTAGCAGGCCACGGTGACGGCCTCAGGGCCGTCGGTGATCACCGCAGCCACGCAACGACGGGGGGCGAGGGCAGTCATCGGAGGTCCCTGTCGTGGTGGTGGGCGGACTCGGCGTCGCGGGCGGACTCCTCCGTCTCCTCCAGCTGCTGCGGGACAGGGGAGCGGGAGGGCCGGCGGCGACCCCAGACGGGCTCCAGGGCGGCGTCCTCGGCCTCGGTCGCGACGTGGAAGGGCGGGTTCGCCGGCGCGGGCAGCGCCTGACGACCCTGGCCACGGGTGGCGCGCAGACTCAGGATGATCGAGACGGTGATGATCGTGGCCACCACGGCCAGGGAGATCGGCGTGGGGATGTAGAAGAGGTCAATCTTCAGCAGCATCTTGAGGCCCACCCAGATCAGCACCAGGGCCAGCCCGGTCTTGAGGTAGATGAAGCGGTGGATCAGATCCGCCAGCAGGAAGTACATGGCCCGCAGCCCCAGGATCGCGAACGCGTTGGCGGTGAAGACCAGGAACACCTCGTCGGTGACGGCGAAGATCGCCGGGATGGAGTCCACGGCGAAGACGACGTCGGTGACCTCGATGAGCACCAGCACCGCCAGCAGCGGGGTGGCCAGCAGCACCCCGTTCTTCCGGACGAGCAGCTTCTGCCCGTGGTAGGCATCCGTCATGGGCACCCAGCGGCGGAAGGCGCGCAGCACCGCGGAGCTCTCCGGGTCCAGGTGCTCTTCGCGCTGGCGGATCATCTTCCACCCGGTGAAGAGCAGGAACGCGGCGAAGACGTAGAGGATCCAGGAGAAGTTCTGGATCAGCACGGCACCGGCGGCGATGAAGATCCCGCGGAACACCAGCGCGCCCAGCACGCCCAAAAACAGCACCCGGTGCTGGAACGCCCGGGGCACGGCGAAGTAGCTGAAGATGATCGCCCACACGAAGACGTTGTCCACGGCCAGCGACTTCTCGATCAGGTAGCCGGCGAAGTACTGCTGGCCGAATTCGGCACCCCAGACCCTCCAGACGAGGACTCCGAAGGCGACGCCGAAGGCCACCCACACCCCCGACCAGGCCGCGGCCTCGCGCACACCGATGACGTGGGCACGGCGGTGGGCGAACAAGTCGATGGCCAACATCACCACGATGAAGCCGAGCACCGCGGCCCATACCCAGAACGGGACATCCATGAGAAAAACCTTCCGGTTGTCAGCAACAAACCGGAGGTCTCTCCCGGCCCTCACGGGCCCGCCTGCCGGGCCCTCACGGACCGCAATGACGACAGGACGTCGGCGGGATACTCCCCTCCCCAGTCCGACAAGTGAAGCATATTTCGCCTATCCGGGCAAGACCCGCCTCTGCCGCTTATCCGGAGGGCAGTCGACGTTAGCCCACGGCGTGAAACATGGTCGATGCTGATTCCACAACTGGAGGTCCCCCGGACCGACCGTGGGGTCGTGGCTGGACATGGGTGACTCCTCGGTTTCGGGGCTCGCGAGCGTGCTTACACCGACCAGACTTCCCGGCTCACCAGATCGTCAGTCCACGGAGACGGTAGGCCGACCGACAGCCACCACCCGCCGGACCGCCTCTGGATTACCCACCGCATGGGGCCCTTTCGAGCAGTCGAACGTGGGCGACGGCGGATGCATCCAGGCTTGGTCACCGCCTCGTCGAGCAGTACGAAGGCCCTGTGATCAGGGTGAGTTCGTGGTTCCTACGCGGCGCTGGCGCCCCTTGCGCAACCCGATTTCATAGGAAGTGAACGCAAGCAGGGTTACTGCGATCAATGGCAGGACGAACCACGCCATGGTCGCGGTAAAGCCCTCCAGCGCATCGTGCTCGGTGGCGGCGAGAACGACGTAGCCGGTGTACGCCAGATACAGGGCCACGAACAGGGCACCCTCCCACCGGGCTACCGCGAAGCCGGTGAACGCCACGGGCAACAGGGCCAGGGCGGCGGCCAGCATCACCGGCATGTCGAAGGCCACCGCAGCACTTGCGACGGGAATGCCCTCGAGGGAGATCAGGGCGGGCAACCCGAGCACCACCCCGATGTTGAAGATGTTGCTGCCCACCACGTTGCCCACGGCCAGATCGCGTTCGCCTCGGCGTACCGCGATGATCGCGGTTGCCAGCTCGGGCAGTGCAGTCCCCACGGCCACCACGGTCAGACCGACCACGAGGCTGCTCACGCCCAGCGTGGTGGCGATGTTCACCGCGCCTTCGACGAGCAGCGTGGCCCCGCCCACCAACAGGGCGACCCCCAGCACCACGAGCAGGACCGACCTGCCGGCTGAGGTGGCAGGCGGCTCCTCGTCCTCTCCGGCGACATCGGCAGCAGGTGAGCTCCCGGCCGACCCCACGGGACGGACCGGGGACTTCGCCTCCCGCCGGCCGAGAACAACGGTCAGCACACCATGCACCACCACCGCGGAGAACAGGACCAGCCCATCCACCGCGCTGACCAGCCCATCCAGGGACACGAGCAGCAATCCGACCGACAGGGCCACCATCAGGGGCAGGTCGAAGCGCACCAGCCGCTGCTTCACGACCAAGGGGATGACCAGTGCGGAGAGCCCGAGAATGAGCAGGACGTTGACGATGTTACTGCCCACCACGTTGCCCACAGCCAGCCCCGGCTCATCACTCAGCACGGCGCCCACGGTCACGGCCAGCTCCGGGGCCGAGGTGGCGGCCGAGACCACGGTGAGCCCGACCACCAGCGAGGAGATCCCCACCCGCCGGGCCAGGGCCGAGGCTCCCCGCACCAAAAATTCTCCACCGAGGACCAGCAGCAGCAGCCCGGCAACGATCCGCCCTATGTCAAGAAGGTCCATGGGCAGGAGTGTACGGATCACGTCCGGACCCGAAGGTCCCGCCCTGATCCACCGTTCCGGCTACGACATACGCATCACGACCTCCACAGGAGAAGACAGACTCAGATCGTCGTCGCTTGCGGCAGCTCCCGGATCCTCCGGTAGAGCGTGGCCCGGGACATGCCAAGATCGCGGGCAACCTGGGTGGCCGGCTCCCCACCATCGATCAGCCGCAGAGCGTTGCGGATCTGGGAGTCCGTGAAGGTTTGCCGGCGCCCACCGAGAGCCTTGCCGGCCGCCCGGCGCTTGGCTACCGAGTCGCTGATCCGCTCCCGCTTGATCTCCAGCTCCATCTGGGCCAAGGCGGCCATCACAGTGAACACCATCGACCCCATCGGGGTGGCGGTGTCCACGTCTCCCCCACCGAGGTTCAGCACCCGCAACCCGGCACCTCTCCCCCGCAGTGCCTCGGCGAAGATGAGCATGTTCTGCGTCGACCGGCCCAATCGGTCCAGGGTGGTGATGACCAACGTGTCACCCTCCTCGAGCGCGGCCACGGCCTTGTCGAACTGCGGACGCGACGCACGGCCTCCAGACACTCCACTGTCCACGTAGATGTCATCGCGCCGCAGATCTGCAGCCATGAGGTCAGCCACTTGGCGGTCAGCGTCCTGCTGCCGCGTCGACACACGTGCGTACCCGATCAGCTTCCCCACGTCCACCCCATCTGTCTCGCAACTAACGTTGAGCATCCAATTCTAAAGGCATGGATAAAGCACAAGGATGCGAGACGGGCCGAACCGCGGAAACATGCGGGCGCAAATTTTCCGGACGAGACGTCTCGCATCCCTTGCCTTCGGAGACACACCCGATGAGTCGCGCCTGACTCGCGGGTGAATTCATGCAATGGTTACGATGAAGCTCACCGTTGTTAGTCATGTGCCATAGGAGGACCGATGCCGTTCGAGGTGTTCGACAAGAGGATGACTCCGCTGGCCAAGGCGCCGAGCGTGACAATCCAGAAGCGCGGAGTGATCTCGCTGAACAAGGCCGCCCACGATCTCGTCGGCAACGCCGAGACGGTGGAGCTGCTCTACGACCGTGACCGCCAAGTCATAGCACTGCGCGCCACTGATGACTCCTCTCCACATGCCTATGCGGTGCGCAACGGGTCCAGGCGTGGGCCGGGGCAGGCGATCGTCTCGGCCACGGCCTTCACTGCCCACTACGGCATCGACACCACCGCCACCAGGCGATGGAAGCCCTTTGTGGAGGACGGCATGCTCTGCGTGGACCTCACGACCGAGGGAACCATCATCACGGGCAACCGCATCAAGACCACAGCTCCAGCAGATGCCGTGGAACCGGCAGAGGCCTCGACCGATGACGAGGTTTCCCCTGAAGTGATCACCGACGAGGGCCCCAACCACAACTAAGCGCACTTTCCCACTCAGGCACCGCGAGGAACACCACCCATGGCTCAGAAAGCCAAAGTGCACCTCAAGGACGACCTTGACGGCGGTGCCGCCGAGGAACCCATTCCGTTCAGCCGCGCCGGCAAGAATTAGGTGACGAGAAGGTCAGAACCGCCGATTTTTCGGTGACTGAGCATGATCCCTCGCCGGTTTCTCCCAGCACTTCAGTGCCCTGGGCAGAGTCTGAGGATGGTCAGGTCACGCGTGCCACATCCAGGACTTCGGTGATCAGCAGGATTGCCGCTGCACCCCTGCCCGCATTAGAATTTGCCAATGTAACCACCGTTCGTTTCAGGTGGCGACGTCCCCCCACGTCACCGCGAACCACCCCTCCCCCTCACCCTTCTCGGCCGCGTCAGGCCTATCGCTCCGTGCCCTGGTTCGGGCCGGGGTTTCTGAGGTCGAACGGCGGGCGAGCAGATCCCCCCGGAAGGTGCCCCGTGTCCTTTTCTGCCCGTGTGCTCTCGGCCACGCTCTTGTCCGCTCTGACCCTGTCCGCCGTAGCACCGACGGCCACCGCCGCCCCCACACCCCCCACTCAGCTGCGGGCAGATGAACAGGACACCCGCTACCTCGTCCGCTTCGCCCCGGGCACCGACGTCGCCGCCCAGGCGCGAACGTTGCGCGCTCAGGGCAAGGCCGTGGGACGGACCTTCTCCACCGCGGTACGCGCCGCTGTCGTGACCACCACCCCGGCCCAGGCCGCAGCACTGGCACGGTCCCCGCGAGTCGAAGCCGTTGAGCGGGACCTGCCGGTGGAGCTGTTCGACACCCAGCAGTCGGCCCCCTGGGGACTGGACCGCATCGACCAGCGCGCCCTACCGCTGTCCACCACCTACACCGCCCCGGCCGTGGGCACCGGAGTGAACGCCTACGTCGTGGACACCGGTGTCCTCACCGCGCACACCGACTTCGGCACTCGGGTCGCCTCGGGCTGGAGTGCCGTGGCCGATGGCCGCGGCACCTCCGACTGCAACGGGCACGGCACCCACGTGGCCGGCACGATCGCCGGCGCGGTCCACGGTGTGGCCAAGGCCGCCACCGTGGTGCCCGTGCGCGTGCTCGACTGCGACGGCGCCGGCTACATGTCCGACGTCGTGGCCGGGCTGGACTGGGTGGCCGCCCACCACACCGCCGGCACCCCGGCGGTAGCAAACCTGAGCCTGGGCGGCGGGGCCAACACCACGGTCGACGCCGCCGTACAAGGAATCATCAACGACGGCGTCACCGCCGTGGTAGCTGCCGGCAACTCCGCCGCCGACGCCTGCAGCACCTCTCCCGCCCGGGTACCAGCCGCGGTCACCATCGCCGCGACCGACACCAATGACCGCCAGGCCTCGTTCTCCAACCACGGCAGCTGCGTGGATCTCTACGCCCCCGGCGTGAACATCGCCTCGGCCGGGCACACCTCCACCACCGCGGTCGCGACCATGTCAGGGACCTCCATGGCCGCCCCCCACGCGGCCGGCGCGGCCACGCTCGTCCTGGCCCAGAACCCGGCCTACACCCCCGCCCAGGTCGCCTCGGCCATCAACGACGGCGCGACCACCGGCCTCGTCACCAACACTGCGACAGGAACCCCCAATCGGTTGCTGCACATCACCCCGGGGGCTGCTACCGCCCCCACGGCCACCAAGCCCGCGGCCCCGACCAGCGTCAAGGCCACCGCCGGCAGCCAGTCCGCCACCGTCTCCTGGACCAAGGGCAGCGACGGCGGTTCTCCCCTAACCGGGCAGATCGTCCACGTCTACTCCGGCGCCCAGAAGATCTTCAGCGGGTCGATCTGAACCGTCACGGGTTTGATGCCGCTTCCTTTCGATGAAGGATGAGGACATGCCCAAGAAGTACGACGCCGAGTTCAAGGCCCGAGCGGTGCGCATGGTGCGCGAGCACCAGCAGGACTATCCGTCGCTGACGGTGGCCTGTCAGCAGATCGGTCAGCAGCTGGATCTGGGGCGGGAGACGCTGCGCAACTGGGTCCGTCAGGCCGAGATCGACTCCGGGGACCGGGATGGAGTCACCACGGCCGAGGCCGAAGAGATCAAGCGGCTCAAGGCCGAGAACAAACGGTTGCGCGAGGCCAACGAGATCCTGCGCAAGGCCTCGATTTTCTTCGCGGGGGAGCTCGACCCCCGCAATCGTTGATCGCCGGGTTCATCGACCAGATGAGGTCCGAAGGCTACGCGGTCGAGTCGATCTGCGCGGCCCTGCGCGAGCAGGGCGTGCCGATCGCCGCGAGAACCTACCGCTCCTGGAAGCAACCCGGTCGGCAGCCTGCCGCGCGCACGGTCAGCGACGCGATCGTCATGGATGTGCTGCTGGCCACCGTGGGCACCCCGGAGGGCCTCTACGGCCGGCGGAAGATGACCGCCTACCTGCGCCGGTGTGGGCTGGCGGTGGCCCACTGCACGGTGGATCGACTGATGCGCTCCCTCGGGCTGGCCGGGGTGGTCCGAGGCCGGCGGGTGCGCACCACGATCCCGGCCAAGGATGGGACGCGGGCGTCGGATCTGCTCAACCGCAACTTCACCGCCGCGGCCCCGAACACCGTGTGGGTCGCCGACTTCACCTACGTGCGCACCTGGGCCGGATTCGTCTACGTCGCCTTCATCGTCGATGTCTTCGCCCAGCGCATCGTGTCCTGGAACGCCGCCACCACCCGCACGACGGATCTGGTGCTCACCTGCCTGCGAATGGGCCGGTGGGACCGCACCCGTCAGGGCCTGGTGCTGCCGGAGGGGCTGATCCATCACCACGACGCCGGGTCCCAGTACACGGCGCTGCGCTTCACCGAGCATCTGGCCCTGGAGGGGATGGCCCCGTCGATCGGTTCGGTCGGGGACGCCTACGACAACTGCCTCATGGAGTCGATCATCGGCCTCTACAAGACCGAGTGCATCCGCCCGGGCCCGTTCGTGAAGGCACCACTGAAAACTGTCAGCGACGTCGAGTACTCCACGCTGGCCTGGGTGGACTGGTACAACACCCGCAGGCTGCACTCCAGCCTCGGCAACGTCCCGCCTGCCGAGTTCGAGGCCGCCCACTACGATCAGATCACTGCGCCCCAGCCGGCGGCGCAGCCCGTATAAAGACGGCAGAGAAGCCGTGACGGTTCAGAGAGCCGAACCAGCAGGCCCTCGCTGCCGTCGCCCGTGCCATGGATGGGGCGGAGCCCGGCGCACAGTTCATCGCTAACCTGGCCACTGGCGTGGGCAAGACCTACATCGCCGGCGGGTTGTTGGACTACCTGTGGCAGGCCGGCGTCCGGAACGTAGTGCTTATTACCCCCGGGTCCACGATCCTGCGCAAGACGGTGGACAACCTCACCCCTGGGCATCCGAAGTACTTGCGTGGGTTGCAGTGCAATCCGCTGGTGGTCACTCTGGACACCCTCGAACGCGGCGAAGTAGGACAGGCTCTGGAGGACGAGTCGCGGTTCAAGGTGTTCGTCTTTACTGTTCAGTCCTTGCTGCGCCCGAATAAGGAAGACAGACGCCGTGCACATTCTCCGCACGAGACTGTTGGGCAGGGTCTCTACGAGTACTTGCAGGGCCGCGAGGATCTGGTGGTGATCGCTGACGAGCACCACGTCTACTACTCCGGATCCGCCAAAAAATTTGAGAGCGCTATCCACGACCTTCAGCCGCTGGCTTTGGTGGGGCTGACAGCTACACCTCACGAGGCGACTAAGTCCGCCGTCGTTTACCGTTACCCATTGTCCGAGGCCATTGCCGACGGATGGGTGAAAATTCCAGTGCTGGTCTCCAGGCAGGACGGTGTTTTTGACACAAGGACCCAACTGGCCGATGGCCTCACCCTGCTCGACGCCAAGGCCGAGGCCATGCGGGCTTACTGCGCGAAGCATCGGAACAAGAAGTACGTGGAGCCGGTGTTGTTCGTGGTGGCTCAGACAATTCAAGAGGCCACGGAATATCGGGATCTTCTGATCGGTAAGGACATGATTGGTGATCCCAATAAGGTCTTGCTGATTACTTCTGAGCAACCCGACGCGACCTTGGCTCAGCTCGACCAGCTGGAGAACCCATCCTCACAGGTGAGGGCTGTCGTCTCCGTGTCAATGCTTAAAGAAGGCTGGGACGTCAAGAACATTTATGTCATCGCTTCGGTGCGGTCGATGGAGTCTCAGCTGCTGACTGAACAAATCCTTGGCCGCGGGCTGCGGTTGCCTTTTGGCGAACGCACCGGTAATCCCATGTTGGATACCGTTGAGGTCCTTTCTCACCACTCGTTCGCTTCCCTGCTCAAGCGTGCCCGCGCGTTGTTGGAGGAGACTTTGGGTGATCGGGTGCAGGAAGCGGCTGTGGTCGCCGATCCGGTGCCGGGGGTCCGGCAAGAGCCCATGCCTTTGGGGCCGGGTGAGGGTAACCAGCTTGGCATGGACCTCTCCTGGGCGATAGATGTCGACGTGCTCCTCCCGGGACCAGCAGCCACCGATCCCCATCAGGATGCGTTGTTCACCTTCAACCCGACGGAGCGCCACGGTGGGGAGCAACAAGCCCATGTGGGCATGAAGCTGTCGACCATTGAGGCCCGTGTAGCCAGTGCCGGCACTGCTACTGCTGTGCTTGAGCGGACTTACACCGCACGAGCAGCTGAAGGGGTCCGTCTGCCCCTGTTCCTGCCGAGAGTGGTCACTCGCTGGGAACGAGATCCTTTCTCGCTGGCACGGGTCAACCTGATGAGCGTCGAAGCCTTGGGCCGTCGGTTCGCCGACGATGATGTTCCCTCTCTGATTCGCAAAGTCCTGGACGCTGAACGCGATGACCAAGGACGGGCGCATACAGTGATCCGCGACGAGGACACGGTGGTAAAAGCCTCAACCCTTCCCATCCCATTCGAGTTGATCGAAAACGACCTCGTCACTCGCCTGATGCGGACGAACGGCATCGAACAGACCATTGCCGAAGCCAACGCGGCCCTCGCCGTCGCCAAGGCGTTCTTGGTTGGTGCCGGCGTCACCGAAGACACCCCCTGGCGCGCTGAGCACGGGCGGTTGGCCACCACGAGACTGACCGAATGGATCACAGACCAACAAACCTCCTCGCCGGCCCGCGAAGTCCGCGAGGTTGAGCACGTTCGGTGGCCCGATCCCGCAGAGCGGACCTTCACGGCTCCACCGCAGGACCACCAGCTCATCACCTCCAGCCGCGACTTTGTGCGCGGCTACCCCTACCGGGGATGGGAACGAGGCGTGTACGAAGTGAACACCTTCGACGCATACTCGACCGAGTTCTCTCTAGCCACCATCTTCGAAAATCCAGCTTCCCGTATCCGCGCATGGGTCCGCATTGATGCAACCGTGCCACTCCGCATCACTTACCTGATCGGAGCGGTCCAACGCAGCTACGAGCCCGACTTCATCGTCGTCGACGAGCACGGGGTCTACTGGATTGTGGAGGGCAAGAGCGACCGGGATATGGCCAGCCCCGAGGTGATCGCCAAGCGCTACGCGGCTCGGGACTGGGTTCACACGGTCAACGCCTCCGCCGATGTGCCCGAACACTGGGCATACCTCCTGGCCTCAGAATCCGTCATCACCAATGCCTCCACGTGGGATGCCGCAAAGAACGGCGGTCAAGCGTTCTCCTGACTGGTGAGTCGAAAGGCAGGGAATTCACTGAGTCGCCGCTGCGGGCCTGTGCCGAGATGCGCTGCACAGCCTAAGACGGTGGACAGCACATATGTGGTAGTCGCCCTGTCGGCGAGGAAAGCGATGGGGAATTTACCGATAGGATAACTGGTGTGCAGAATCGCTCACAACAATCGGCGCCATCTCGACTTCTCCAAAAATGTGCAGGAAAGTAGATCGGTCCCGGCGTTCCGGACCGTGAACGAATATCGCTGAAAGCAACGACGACATCAAGGGAAAGGTGCTGTAATGGCCCAGAGCGTGCAGATCATCCTGGAGGACGACCTGGAGGGTGGTCCTGCTGATGAGACCGTCCAGTTCGGTCTGGACGGCCGGCAGTACGAAATCGACCTGTCCACCGCGAATGCGGAGAAGCTGCGGGAGGCCCTGCGCCCCTACGCCGCCGCTGGCCGGCGGGCGCAGGGCAAATCCGCCCGGACCACCGGGGCCCGATCTTCCTCCGGTGGTAACCCGGAGACGGCGAAGATCCGGGCCTGGGCGAAGGAGAACGGATACGAGGTCTCCGACCGCGGCCGCATCCACCGATCCGTCAAGGACGCCTACTACGCCGCCCAGTAGGCCCCCATTCCCCCACCCGGACGCCCCCGGCCTCCTGGGTGCTCCGAGACAGCAGCGCAGGTGCCGGCGGCCACGGCTGCGGCATCGCAGCGAAACGTCTCGGGACAGGACTCGAGCATGGAGGCCGTCACCGTGGTCTTACCCATGAAAAGACATGTTGTCCAGGCGTAGCGTGGAGGCACCCGTCGCAGATGATCCGCGCCCAGTTCGCCGCACTTTCCGCGCTCGAAGGGTTCTGCGTTTCGGGCATTTTCTGGGGCGGCGGTGCCCGCATCGCCCGTGCGGATGACACCGGACGGGCCCTGCCACCCACCCCCTGGCAGGGCCCGCCCCCGTCATCACCGAGCACAGCTTCCCCACCGCCGACCATGCCTCCACCTGAGAACACGGGTTCTGCTAGCGTCGAGGCGCCCCTGGCCCGAGGGGTAGGTGCCCGATCTCCCCGATCGGTCACTGGAGCGTCCCCGCCCTGCAGGGTGGGGACGCTTTCCCTACTGCTGAGCTGTTCCCTTGCGCAGGTAGATCACACACTGTCGGCGGATGTCGTTGAGCACCCGTAGGGCTGCCGGCAGGCTCAGTCCCAGTGCGCCGTGCTCGTGGGTGTGGACGTAGACGTAGGCGCTCAGGGTCACCGCGCCGTCGTGGGGCCCGTCCCAGTCCTCCACGATCCCGCACAGGGCGGCGGGGTGATGCTGCACCTGCCCAGGGTCGTGGACTTGCAGCAATTCTTCCTCGACGGTGAATTCTCCGTAGAGCACGGCATCGTCGTCGATGACGGTGGTGACCACTCGCGACAAGCCGCCCAGGTCCATCTCGCTCCCCGTCAGCACCTGGCCGTCCAAAACGTTCGCGGTGGTGAGCACCGCGCTTTGATCATGCGGCAACTGATTTACGGACATAGGCCCGTGTCCTTCCGCTCCACTTCTTCCAACGGTGGCAGTGGGGGGTGGGCATCACTCTAGTGCTCTGGGTCACCCGTGCCGGTCCGTGTGACGCTCCACGACCTGCCACGACTTGTGCGGCAAAGCCACTCGCGAAGGGGCATTCCGGCGATTAGGCGCTGCTCGGGGCCCAGCGGCAGACAATCGGAGCCCCCCGGAGAACTCATCGCCGGCAGGTCCCCCGGTCACGGGACGCCCGTCGTCCTGATGTACCACCCCGGGAGGACACGTGAGGCCGCACCCCCTGGGGAAGACTCGGCACAGCACCTGTTTGGCGTCTTATCGACGTCATCTGCCCCCTAAGTGACCCACAGCACGGTGACTTTTGTACAGTGGGCTACACGAAAGCAAAGTTTGCTTTCGTTACCCCCCGTTGGTGGTGCGCTTCTCCCCCAGTAGCTGCGCCTCGTATCAGATAAGAGCGATCATGAACCTTGGTAAGAAGCTTTTCGCCACCGGTACCGCGGCCGCACTGGCCTCTGGTGGTTTGTTCCTCACTGCTGGCCCGGCTTCGGCCGCGGTGGGTGACCCGGAGTGCCTGGCGGCGGAGGCGCAGCTGCGGGCGGGCCTGGAGCAGGCCGGGATCGAGGCTGAGCTCGTCGATGAGCTCGAGGCCGCAGTCGATGTCGTGGTGGCCGCCCAGGCCGAGCGCGACGCCCGGGCCCAGGCGGCCCTGGATGCCGCGACCGCCCTGGAGGTGGCGGTGGCAGAGCTGGAGGCTGCGGAGGATGCCGCCGCTGAGGTGGACATCGAGGCCGCTGAGGCGGCCCGAGACGCCGCCCAGGCCGAGCTGGATGAGGCTAACACGGCCCTGGCCGATGCCGAGGCCGTGCTGGAGGCCGAGGTGGCCGCCTACAACGAGGTCGTCGCCGCCGCCGAGGCCGACCTGGAGGCCGCTCTGGCCGCCCAGGCCGAGGCCGACGCCGAACTGGCCGCAGCCGATGAGGCGGTGCTGGAGGCCGAAGCCGATCTGGAGGCCGCGGTCGCCGCGCAGGAAGCCCTCGATGCCGCTCTGGACGCCCAGGTCGAGGCCGACGCGGCGGTCGGTCCGGCCCAGGACGCCCTGGACGCGGCCCTGGCCGCCCAGGTCGAGGCCGATGCCGCGGTCGACACCGCTCAGGACGCCCTGGATGCGGCGGCGGCGGTGCAGGCCGATGCGCAGGCCGCCCTGGAGGTGGAGCTGGCCGAGCTGCAGCTCGCCCTGGACGCCCAGGTGCAGGCTGATGCCGCGGTCACTGCCGCCGACGTCGCCGTAACTGCGGCGCTGGGGGTGCAGGCCGATGCCGAGGCGGCCCTGGCCGATGCCACGGTGGCCCTGACCGCAGCCCTGGCCGACGGGGACGCCGATGCGATCGCCGCCGCCGAGCTGGCCGTGGAGGAGGCGACCGCGGCCGTGGAGGCCGCGATCGGCGCGGTGGTCACCGCCCAGGCCGAGGCGGATGCCGCGGTGGCCGCGGCCGCCGATGCGGCCCTGACCGTCGGGGTGGCCCAGGACGAGGCCGATGCCGCCCAGGCCGAGGTGGACGCAGCCGCCGATGTCACCGCCGACGCGCAGGCGCAGCTGGACGCCGCCGTCGCGGCCGCCGCCGACGCCGCAGCCGCCGTGGCCACCGCCCAGACGGAGCTGGCCGACGCCGAAGCTGCCGCCGATGCTGCTGCGGCCGCGGTGGTCGAGGCGACCGCGGCAGTGGAGGAGGCCGGGTCCGTCGCCGATGCCCAGGCCGCCCTGGAGGTGGCTGTGGCCGATCGGGACGCCGCCCAGGCCGAGGCCGAGGCGGCCGCTGCCGCGGTGGCCGAGGCGCAGGTGGCGCTGGAGGCCGCCCAGGTGGAGCCGCAGGCGCTGATCGACGCCCGGGCGGAGGTGGCCGCCGCGGCGGAGGTCCAGGCCGAGGCCCAGGCTGCGTTCGACGCCGCGCAGGCCGAGCTGGACGCCCAGCTGGGCCTGCTGGCTGCGGTCGAGGACGCCGAGACCGCCGTGGCCGATGCCGAGGTGGCCGTGGAGACGGCCGTGGCCGCCGCGATCGAGGCGCAGCTGGCCCTGGACGCCGCCGTCGAGAGCCTCGCTGAGGTCCGCCTGGCCCTGGGCGAGGTCGGGGTTGACGTCGAGGAGCTGGAAGCTCTCTTCGACGCAGCCCTGGTTGCCTGCGCCGGCCCGGGTGCCGGCATCGACGTCGATGTGGACGAGGGCCTGGTCACCGGCCCCTCTACCTCCCCGGGTGCCCCGTGGTCCCCGGGTACCTCCCCGGTGCACTGGGTGCCCGGCTCCTCCATGGAGACCACCAACCAGGGCATGAACGTCCAGACCGCCGGCACCACCCCCAGCACGACCACCGGTGCCGGTTCCGAGAACCACCTGGGAGTGATCGCGCTGACCGGGGCCGGTCTGCTCGCCGCGACCGGGCTGGTGCTGCGCCGCCGGCACACCACCGGCAGCTAACCACCACGGCGGGTGGGGCGCTTCCGCACCCCACCCGCCACCGTCGTGACCCTCCGGGCGCCGGCCACCCTGGCCGGCGCCCGGAACCACACCACCAGCCCTCGGGGGGGGCACCAGATGGGCCATCAGCACGATCTGCACCGCGACCAGGACGCCACCACCACAGCACTTGGCCAGCGCCGGGGCACACGCACCCTGCCCGCGCTCACCGCCCTGGCCGCCGCCGTGCTGCTCGGGGTCGGCGGATACCTCGGCCTCGGGCCCGCCCCTGACACCGGGGCGACCGAGCCGGCACCAGCAGCCACCCACAGCACCACCCCCAGTCCGACCCGGAGCGATGACCACTCACCGGACGCGCCCACCACAGCGCCCTCCTCCTCACCCAAGCCTTCCCCAGAGCGCTCCGCTACAACACCATCGCCGGTACCGCCCACATCGTCCCCCGCGCCGGGCCGGGCCCAGCCGGCGGCCTCAGCCCCGGTTCACCTCACCGTGCCTGCGGCCGGCATCGACCAGCCGATCCTGCCGCTGGCCCCGAGCACCGCCGAGCTGGCCAACCAGTCGATCGTGCCCCCGATGACCATGGACGCCTACTGGCTGGCCACCTACGGCACCCCCGGAGCCGGGTCCACGAACACCACCTACATCACCGGGCACAGCTGGGAAGGCGCCGACGCCCCCTTCGACCGGCTCAGCACCCACCTGAACCCCGGAGACACCATCACCCTCAGCACCCAGACCGGGGCCATCGACTACACCGTGGACACGGTCACCACCCACGACAAGAACACCCTCAAAAACAGCGACATCTGGCGCATCACCCCGCAACGACTGGTGATCATCAGCTGCTACACCAACGACCCCTGGGGCAAGAACGTCGTCATCACCGCCAGCCCCACCCCTTGACCCATACCTGACCAGTCCCCATACGAGCCCGGACGGGGCAAGCCGACCACCACACCTCTCACCCGTGACGAACACACGGTCACCACCGATCAGCGGTGAACAGGAACAGCCCATGACCGCCTCTACCCCCGATCTTTTCGCCGTCGAGCTGCGCCCCCACACCCCGGCGGAATGGATCGCGACCTACTACCCGCTGATCAAGACCACAGCAGGCAGCAGAGTCGACATCACCACGGTGCTGCACCAACACCGGCTACCCGGTCCGCCACCGAACCACGGAACAGCACGATGGCTAGAAGCACGCGCCGCCGACCCCGACGCACCCTGCTACGCGGACTACCCCACCTGGAAAACCGAACTGGCCGCTGGCTACGCAGCCTCAGTGACCGCTTACCACACTGAGAACACCCAACAACCCTCCCGGCATCTCACCTCCCACACTGCCCTGGGCACGGCCGTCATCCTTCCCGGACAACTCCCGGAATGGATCAACAACGACACGGTGAGCACCGAAGACGAGAACACCTAACCCGATGAAAACAGCAGGCTCGCACCCGAAACCTCTACCCCAGCCCCCTCATTTAAGCCATGCTGTTCCTGTGGCGAAAGGCATCTCCCACACAGAAAGCCGGGCCCTGTGCCCGGCTTTCTGCATGCCCAACATGCCATCATCGAGCCCGCATTGAGCGCCTTTGCTATCACCTTCACCAACCGGATGCCAGCGGCGGAGAGCCACAAACCAGGGAAACGCCCCTTACACCATTTGTGCGACAACCCCCCAGGGGCCGACAAGCACCGATTCCCCCTAGGTACAGGTAGCTGCGGGGCAGGTCAGCCAGCAAAAGTCGGGGCAGTCCCGTTCACGGAATGACGGTGACTTTTCTCGCTCGGAGACCGTGGGCGCAGGACTCGGTCTCGAACTCGACGCGATCGTTCTCGTGGAGCGTGCGGTAGCCCGTGGCGTTGATGGCCGTGAACTCCGTGAACACATCCGGGGAGCCGTCGTCAGGAGTGATGATGCCAAAACCTTTCTCCGGGTTAAACCACTTAACGACGCCCGTAGCCATACCGGTACCTGACTTTCTGAAAGGCAGAGCATCCCCGGCCGGCGGAAACATCACGCGGGGGATTGCTAATGCACAGCAGTTTCTCAGAAAGCAGCGTCTGGGGCTAGAGCCGACGGGCACCATCCCCGCGCCGGGATGATCACCGTGAACCCGGAAGCCCACCGGGGGTAGAGGTGGCCTGCGCAGTGCGGTGCTGGCAAAGCCCGGGCACCGAGTCCTGACCCCGCCATTCGCACCCGGTGGCACGGGCACGATCAGAAGTGCACTTGTCGGTGAGAGCAATGCGGACGGGAAACTGCCAGCAACCGTGCGGCAGTCCCGCCGACGGCCTTGAGGCCCTCGCTTTGAACAACGGCGTGAGCGACCCGTCGTCAATACGTTCTCAGTGCACGGGGAGAAGAGGAGGCGAGTCGGCCCCCCAGCCGGCCTCGCCTCCTCGTACTACTTCCTCCAGCGGCGAGCATCCCTGTGGATCCCCCCGGATCCGGATGCGCTGGGCCTGCTCGAAGGAAACCAGGGCGTCCGGGCGGAAGCACGAAACGTCCTGGCAGGGGCAGGATCACCCGCCAGCAGGAGCTACGGCAAAGCCGTACGTCATGTCAGCACTCAAAATGCAAAGTCATGAGGCTCGGCCGCGAGCACATCGCCTGCGCACCACGCCCGGAGCCTGGATCGTGTGTGGAGTCCATGCTTGGCGGCAGGGGAAGAGCCGGACACTGTGCCCGGCTCTTCGCGTGGGAATGCCTTTCACCACGGGTCCAGTGTGGGGCACAAGGTAGGCCGTGGCTAGAGCTTCCGTGGGGTCCCAGATACGCGGACTGGGGAAGGAGCCGGGCGGCGGTCCAAATCCTCCTGAGTCAAGGCTTGGCGTCGGGGAGGGTGCCGGTGGTGGCCAGTTGCTCGGCCACCTCGCGCAGCTTGA
This sequence comes from Kocuria turfanensis, assembly GCF_001580365.1. Lineage (NCBI taxonomy): Bacteria > Bacillati > Actinomycetota > Actinomycetes > Micrococcales > Micrococcaceae > Kocuria > Kocuria turfanensis. The sequence goes on from NZ_CP014483.1 coordinate 58,732, forward strand.
AGTTGGTCCCTGAGCTGACGGTGGTGAGCACCACGAAAGCCTGTTGGGCGGTGATTTTGAACCGCTCCATCAGGATGCCCTTGGCCTGACCGATCAAATCCCGGGTGGCCAACGCCTCGTTGAGGTGTTTGATCTGCTGGGCGTCGGCGAAGGCCACCGCCGCATGCGCGGCCACTAGTGACCCGATCTCTTCGGCCTCTGCGTCGAAGGTGTGGAAGTCGGCCCCGTAGACGTTCAGCGCCCCGAGGTCCTCACCGTTGGTGTAGAGCTGGAAGGCGAGCATCGACTTCGCCCCAGCTTTCAGGGCGGCCGGGGCGAAGGCCGGCCACCGGTCCTCGGCGCGGAAGTCCGGGACGCGGACGATCTTCTCCTCATAGGCCGCGTCCAGACACGGGCCCTGCCCGTACTTTTCCTGGAGCTGGTCCACGGTGGCCGGCAGATCGGAGGACGGGGCGTGGCAGCGGACCGTGCGCCGGGCCTGGGCCACGGAGATCGAGGCATCCACCGCCCCGGGAATCAACTGCAGGGCCGCATGGACCATGGTGGCCAAGGTAGCCTCGAAGTTGTTCTCGCCCTGCATGGTGCGGGCCAGTTCGCCCAGTTGCCCGGCCAGGTCACCGGCGCCCCTCGCGGTGCCTGCTTCGCGGGCAGGACCGTTCACGCCGCGGGAAGTCGTGTCCATCGCCTCAGTGTCCCCCACCGGCGCCCGGTGGTCGTCCTCCTTCTGGGTGCGGGGGTCGTTGTCTTCCAGGCCGGTGTCGGCCTCAGCGGCCTGGCGGGCTTTCCAGTCTCGTAGTTGGGACTGGCCTTCCTGCTTGAGCGCCTTCGCTTGGGCTTCCAGTTCTTTCTCGCGGGCCTGGGCCTGGAGCTGGTGCCGACGGGTGCGGTCCTCGGCGGATTCGGCCTCGTGGTGGCCCATCTATTGGTCCTTCCCACCTTCGGGTTGGTTGATGATCGGCCTGAGGATGAATGCGCTTCGGACCGATCCTGTAGCCAGGATGCCCCCCGCTCATGCCTCCGACCGCAGCAGCCTGCGAAAATGACGAGCAGCTCATCCGGGATGGCGGCCAGGAGTTTTTGGCGGGCGTCGTGGTAGTCCTCCCCCTCGGCCTTGATGTCTTGAGGGATGTCGGGGTGGATGGTGCCCACGATTTTCATGCGGGGGTTCCTGCTTTGTTGAGTTGGATGGGGGCGGTGAGTCCGCACAGGTGGTCCTCGCCTTCGGGGCCGATCATGGTCCAGTCGCCGGTGCGGGTGTAGCCCTCCCGGTGCAGGAAGGCGTCCAGGGCGCGGTGGTCGGTCCACCGCCCGGCCTCGTCGAGGGGGCAGTCCGCGGGGTTCTGTGGGGGCAGCACGCTGTCGGCAACGACGTTGAGCCCGGGGGTGTCCTTTTTCTGCGGTTGGACGCGCATGAGGATCAGCGCGCCTTTCCACAGGTCGGGGTTGGTGTCGTCATAGCCGCAGCGGTCACAGCGCCACTGGATCTCCAGGCGGTTGTAGGGGAACAAGTCGGTCATCAGATCAAGGCTCATGGGGGTCCTTAGGGGGAGTCGGTCAGCCGAGGCGGGGTGCTAGTCGTGGGGGGTGAGTTGGGTGGCTTCGATGGCCTGGAGGTGGAGGCGGTCTGCGGTGGCCGCGGCCTGGCGGGCCGGGTCCCCGTCTTCGGGGTCGTCGTGCTCGGCGGTGGCCTCTGCGGCCGCGTGCATTTGGTCGGCGTGGTAGGTGGCCAGGGCCTCGGTGAGCACCTGGTAGGTGCTGGGGTCCAGGGTGATGGTGACCTGGCCGGCGGCCGCGGCGGTTTCGATGGTGCGGCGCAGCTCGTCGGCGTGAAGGACCTTCAGCAGCAGGGTCGTGCGGTCCTCGGTGGTGGGGGTGAACTGGCGGTCGTGGGTGAGCAGTTCTTGGTGGGCGGCGTAGTGCTCCAAGGCGTCGGTGAGCACCTCAAAGGTGGTGGGGTCGAGGTCGTAGGTGAGGGTTGGGGTGGTGGTCATGGGTGGCTCCTTCGATCGGTGCGGCCTGCCAGGAGTCAGTGGCGGGGCGTTCGGATGATGAGCTGGGAGACGCGTTGCTGTCCGATGCCCAGCAGGGCTGCGATGGCTTTCTGGCTCATGCCACTGCGGCTGAGGGCGGTGACGGCTTCACGCGCTTCGGTGGCCGCGTCCTCGGTGAGCTTTCGTGCTTGCTCGGCCTTGTCTTGGGACTGCTTCCAGTCGGTCACGGCTGCGCGCTGGTCGTCCGTAAGGTCGGGGCGGTCGGGGGTCACGGGGCTCCTTGGTGGTAGGTCGCGGTCACGAGTGATCGTGTGGGGGTGGAGTTGGCCGGCGGCGCGGGGGTCAGGATTCCTCAGGGCTGTTGTAGCCCTGTGAACTGATGCGGGACTGGGCTTCCTCCAGCAGCGCTCCGATTTTCGCGGCGTGGCGGGCGGCCTCACGGATGAGCGCGGCCGCGGCCGCCGCGTTCTCGGTGGGGCTTCCGTTGTGGTCGTAGACGTCGTGGGTTTCCAGGGATCGCATGAGCCCACCAGCTACCTGGTTGAGGGCCTGGTGCATGCCGTAGCCGGCAGCAGTCTTGAGATTCCCGAGGACGTCGTAGACGACAGGTGCGGACAGGGAGGCCACGTTAATCGTGGCGTGGTTGATCGCGCGCACAGCCTCGTAGGCGGTATCGGCCTCACGGACGACGAGGGGCCGGTCATCGGTATCGTTGTCGTACACGGGAACTCCTTGGGGTTGTGGGCCGATGGTGTCAGCGTAGGGCCCGGAGCGGATGGCCCCGGCGGGGCCGGCGTGGTGAGGTTAGGCCGGGGTGATGTAGAGAACCACGGCGGTGGGGGCGGTGTCGTCGGCGGCTACCAGCACGGTCCAGCGGGCGTGTTGGAGGCCGCCGGTGCGGATCGTCCAGGTGGTACCCATGCTCAGTGCCCGATCGCCCTCGGTGAGAGCGGTCAGAGCAGCTGTGAGGGCGTCCACGACGGCGCGCACGCCCTTCTCGGTGTCGCTGTGCTGGGCGAGGGCGCAGGCGCGGTGGTGGGCGTCTGCGGCCATCACGACGCGAAAGCCGCCGGCCAGTCCGGCTTTCTGTGCGGTGGCAGTGACGTCCACGGGGGCGCTGGTGGCGGGTGTGTAGGTGATGGACATGGCGGGGGCTTCCTTGTGTCCGTGGGGGTCTGCGGTGTCCGGGGTGGTGGGGACGTGTATCCCGGCAGGGATGCCGCTTCCCTGCCGGGTTGCGCCGGCTCAGCCGGTCAGCACGTGGGGCAGGGTCATGAGCTTGTCGGGGCGGTAGCCGGACCAGTGGTCCACTTCGGTGCCGTGCTCGTTGTGCACGACGGTCACCGGGGCGCGCTGGTGGCCCAGTGCGCGCACGTAGTCCAGGGCTCCGGGTTCGGCGGCGAGGTCGACGGCGCGGAAGTCGAGGCCCTTCTTGTCCATTGAGCGGGCGGCGGCCGCGCAGTCGGTGCAGCCGGGGGCGGTGTAGAGGGTGGCGGTACGCATCGGGGGGTCTCCTGGTGGATCGGGCGGGGGCACAGGGGGAGGGCTCGAGCCCTCCCCCCGGGGTGGTGGGTGGATCAGGCGTCGGCCGCCTCGGGGTCCTCGGTGGGGTCCAGGGCCTCGGCCAGGGTGTGCGCGGTGGCCAGGACGTTGGCGGCGGTGGCCTTGATGGTCTCGGAGTCAGTCTTGCTCCATCCGGCGACGTAGCCCACGGAGTAGGCGGCGGTGTCCAGGCCGAAGATCCCGGCGACGATGTAGGCCACGGATTCGGCCTCGGTCTCTTTGATGCCGCGGTGGGCGATGTACTCGGCGTGATCCTGATCGGCGTGCAGGACGACGTGGGCGGCCTCGTGGATGGCGGTCTTGGCGGCCTGGGCGGGCGAGACGTTGGCTTCCACGACGACACGACGGGTGCCGTCGGTGGTGGTGTAGCCGTTGGCCTCCCCGGGGATGGCCTCGCGGGTGACGCTCCAGCCGATGCCTTCCAGGTAGGCGGCAGTGCGGGCGAAGAGCCCGGCCTCGTCGGCGCCCTCCAGGCGGCGGGACGGGTGGGCCGGGGTCTCGACGCCTTCAATGGGGTCGGTCTGGGAAATGTCGAACACGGAGAGAATCGGGAAAATGGTGATCTTCTTTTCTTCCTCCACTCCGGTCTGCTCGTTTTTCTCAGTGATCTTCTTGGAGCTGTAGCCGAAAATTTTGATGGACTTCTCGCCCTTGCGGACCTGGCGGCCCTTGGCCTGCCACTGGCGGAAGCCGGCGACCTGGGTCGCGTGCGGGCACTGGGCGGTGATCAGCAGGACGTTGTTGATGCTGAAATTGTGGAAGCTGGCGGCGTAGTCCAGGAACTTCTGCCACTCCCCCGAGGTCGCCAGCGCCTCGACCTGGTTGGCCAGCTTCTCATGCAGGGCCTTGGCCTCGACCTGACGCTGCTCGGCGGTCTTGCGGGTCTTGTTCTTGGTGGTCATTGGTTTTCCCTTTCTTGTTCCCGGCCTTTCTTATAGTTCTATACTAGTTCCCCCGCGTAAATGTGGCAAGCTATTTTTCTGACTTTGTTGATTTCTTGGTGCGGCGCGTCCGGTATTTATTCAACCTATTGGCGCGAGGCGCCCCGCGCCTGCGGTCGCGCGCTGGGGGCCCCTTTGGCGCTCTGGGACGGGTGGGTGCTGGGGGTGGGCCCTGGGCCCTTTCGGGAGTCTCCACGCGCCGCCAGTAGCTCGGTGCGCGGCCCCGACCCGGCACCTCATCCCGTCGCCTGTCCTTGGAAGAAAGAACCCGACCCACTGCCGCTGATGCAGCCGGAGAACCGCAGTCCGACGACCATGGGAAACTCCCCCGTTGCCCTTTCCTGCGATGGCCAGGCATAGAGAAAGGCCGACCCGTGCTTACACGGGCCGGCCTTCGCCCAGGTTCACCTCGTTGATCAATGTGCCTATACGTCTATGTGTCATATAGGCACCATGCCATTTAGTCATTTAGACACGTAGGCATCTTGACACATGGGCACCATGACGCAATGTGTTTACTGACTGCGTGGGCGTCCCGGGCTGAGGACTCCGGGGCCCGTGAACTCCTCCACGCCGTACTTGGTGTGCAGATCATCGAGGGAGGTGGAGAGTAATCCGGTGATCCAGTCGGACCAGGAGACTCCGGGGCCGGCGTCGATGACGTAGGCCCTTTTCAGTTCGGTGAGCAGTGGCTTCGGCACCGTCACGCGAAGGCGGTCACGTTGCTCAGCGGTCGATGTACGCTGCGGCTGCGTTTCGGATTGGTGTGCTGGCTCGGGAGTCGGAGCGGGCTTCTCATGCTCCAGTGCCGTGGGGGCGATAGGGTCTGCGCCGCTGCGGCGACGACGGGAAGCCTTGGGCGCATGCTGGGTGGGCATCGTGGGATCTCCTAGGCGGTGAGGCTCCGGTAGTGACGGTCATAGAGTTCAACGATTGGCTTGGCGTCAGCACCCATCTGGCTCAGGGATACTCCGGCCTGAATGGCTCGGCTGATGATGACGCGCTGGGGCACCGGAGGGTCTAGCAGTAGGTCCCCGAATTGTTCGGCCAAGGACAGCCGCCAGTGCCGATCTTCGATGACGTTGGATCGCCACTTGTTGACCAGCACCGCGGAGAGCGTCACGGGCACTTGGTAGTGCTGTCGGACCCGGGCCACGCTTTCTTCGATTTCCACGAGAGCGTCGGCAGAGAAAAGGGTGGGCTCAGTGACGGCCAGAACGCGATCTGCGGCTGCCAATGCAGCCAGGGTGAGGGCTCCAATATTGGGTGGGCAGTCGATGAGCACGACGTCATAGCCGGCGGCGACCTCGCTGGCCTGAATGGCATCGTGCAGCAGTTTCACCCTGGCGGGGGTGCGCGGATTCTGGGTGAGGTCCCGCTCTACGGCGGCAAGGTCCCGATCCACGGTCGGGGCCAGGTCCAACCCGGACCATGCGGTGGACACGATGACGTCAGCTAGTGGAGCGGGTCCCTCTTCTGTCAGCACATCAGCGGTGATGGGCTGACCTTCGGGTATGTCCTGGTCATAAAGGGTGCGGGTGAGGTTGCCCTGGGGGTCTAGGTCGATAGCGAGGACTCGGGCGCCGGCGCGGCTGCCGGCGTGGGCCAGGTTGGCGGTGGTCGTTGTCTTACCGACCCCGCCCTTCTGTTGAGCTACTGCGATGGTGAGCGGAGGAGCCATACCAGAGCCGCCTTTCTATTGATGCCTTCATGACACATAGGCATGATGCCTATGTACCGCTATCTCTACCACCTTATGTCATCGTGCCTTTATGTCACATAGGCACTGACCGGTCGGGAAGTGTCTTTGTGGTCGCGTGCTGGGGTGAGGCTGTCCACAACGGCCGGAATGCGGGGTGGGCTTCCGATGGAAAGATGCTGGCCGTTGTGGGCACGGGGAAGCGGGCTCAATCCACGGTGGTGCGGTCGGTGGTGGGCGCTCAGCTGACCGTGCGTAGCTCTGCCCAGTCGGTGGTGTAGCTGGGGGAAAGGTCGGCCTGACGGTTGCGCCACGGGGCGGGGGAGTGGGTGCCGAGCTGGCCCAGGGCAAGGGTGGCGCTGCCGAAGCGGCGGTTCACGGCGTCGATCAGCTCACCGAGGGGTGCTGGTTGTTCGATCACCCCGGGCAGGAGGGGCACGGCACCCTCGGCGGCGAGGTCCATGCAGAGGATGCCGGCGCGCATGTACTGCATGCCGTGCAGCAGCTTCGGCGCCAGTGCGGCTCGGGCGGCGGCCACCAGGGGGGCCGGCTCGTTGGTGGGCGCGGCGAGGCGCACGTGTGCGGAGACGTTGTGGGTGGGTCCGGGCCGGTGCGGGGAGGTGCTGGCGAACACGGTGAAGCGCCCAGCGATCTCGCCTTCTTTGCGCAGCCGGCGGGAGGCGCGTTGGGCGAACTCGGCCACGGCCTGGCCCACGATCTCGGGGTCCCAGATGGGGTCGGGAAAGGACCGGCTCACCAGGATTTGTTGCTTGCTGGCTACTTCTTCTTCGATCGGGATAGCCGGATAACCGTTGAGCTCCAGGACGGTGCGCATCTGCACGATGGAGAACTTGTGCCGGATGGCCACCGGGTCGGCATCGCGCAGATCGGCGATGGTCTCGATACCCATCGCCTCCAGGCGTTTCGCCAGCCGCCCGGCGATGCCCCAGACCTCGGTGACGGGCAGGGCCGCCATGAGCCGGTCCCAGTACCCCTCGGGGGCCTGGTCCCAGTGCACCACCCCACCGGTGGCGGACAGCTTCTTGGCGGTCTCGGTGGCGATCTTGGCTCGCGTCTTGGAGCTGGCGATCCCGATGCTCACGGGCAGCCCGACGTTGCGGGCCACGGTGGCTTGCAGTCGGCGGGCCCACCGGACCTGCTCGGCCGGGGTGCCCTCGGGCGGGAGCAGGAAGCATTCGTCGATGGAGTACACCTCCTGCCCCAGTGCGTGGCGGGCTAGCAGCAGCATCACCCGCTCCGACAGGTCGGCGTAGAGCTGGTAGTTGGAGGAGCGTTTGATCAGCCCCCAGCGGGCGGCGTCGGCGCGCAGCTGGAACCAGGGGTCGCCCATCTTGATGCCCAGGGCTTTGGCTTCGGGGGAGCGGGCGACGACGCAGCCGTCGTTGTTGGAAAGCACCACCAGGGGCTTACCCGCTAGGGAGGGCTCGAACAGGGCCTCGCAGGAGGCATAGAAGTTGTTGACGTCCACCAGGGCAATCACGGGTTACCCCCTTGTTTGGCCCGGCTAGTGCAGTTTCCGGGAATGGACGTGGTGGATTGAGTAGGTCACCACACCCCATACCTGGAGCTGGGTCATCGAGGGAATCGTGATGTCGGGATAGGCCGGGTTCTCCGCGTGGAGGACCACGCCGTGGTCGTGGACGTGCAGGCGTTTGACGGTGAACTCGTCGTCGTAGACGGCGATCACCACATCACCGTGTTTGGGGGTGATGGATCGGTCCACGAGGATTTCGTCGCCGTGGTAGATCCCGGCTCCTTCCATGGAGTCTCCGGTGACCCGGAATGCGTAGGTGGAGGTGACGTCTCTGATCAGGACCTCGTTGAGGTCGATCCGGCCGTCGTCGAAGCTGTCCTGGGCAGGGGAGGGGAAGCCAGCCGGGACGCGGACCAGGACCGCAGAGACCAGCACGGGGCGGTCAATGGTGAGCGGAACTGGGTGTCTCATGCCGCCAGGATAGAACACATATTCGACAGTCAGACCAACATATGCGTTTGGTTCGCACACATATACGGTTTGACTAGTGCTGACGGGGCGGATTCTGCCCCGCCCACCGGACACGCCAAGAGGCCCGGCTACGGAGCCGAGGCAGGCGCACCAGCCGTCTCGTTCTGGCCGGCGGCGATCTGGGCGGCCCAGCGCTGCCGGAACGGCCGACGGGGACCAGGGGCCGGGGAGGACCCGGGAATGGCCGCGGCGGCCGCCGTGCGGGCCGCCCAGCGTTCGGCGGCTGCCCGTGCTGCTGCCCGGCGCTGGGCGGCCTCGGCGGCGACCCGCTGGTCCCGCGACCGCATCGGGGTGCCGTCGAAGTGGGTCCAGGCGCGCATCCGGGCGCCCAACCAGGCTCCCGGGTTGTCGATGCCCTCCACGGTGAGAAAGCCGTAGCGGGTGCCCTCGGGGCTCCAGTCCAGAGCCGTGAGCACGTCGGCGATGGTCCATCCGGCCTGGAAGAACGGGCGGCACACGCTCACGACGTGGGCGGTGGTGAGCTGGCGCAGCACGATGGCTTCGTGCTGGAGCTCCAGGGCGGCCGCTCGCTGAGTCTCCTTCCGTGCCCGACGGGTCACCCGCTCTGTCAAAGGCTCTGTCGTCGCATGACGGGGCCACAGCGGGGCTGTACGACGGTTCAGGGCGGCGACCACCTCGCGCCGCTGCGCGGCGCGCTTTCGGCTGGGTCGCGGCGTAGCCGCGTCCTTCGGGGAAAGCTCTTCGCGCGCGTGCGGGGAAAGACTCTCCCACTTCGTGGGGACCGGGGTGTCAGTTAGTTCCACAGGCTCACCTGCCGGCTGGGCGGTGTTGTGGATGAGGGCGTAGACGGGGGCTTCGCCCTGGGTGCGGCCGGTGGCGGCCGGGGTGCGGGCTGCGCTGCGGCCGGTGGCCACCACGGCCAGCAGCCCGCAGTCGCGCAGGTGGCGGATCACCCGCGCCACGGTGGAGCGGGAGCGGTCGATCTTCTCCGCGACCCAGTCCCAGGTCGTGCGCCAGGTGCGCGAGGCGGGGTCCTGCTGGCGGCAGATGATCTCCACCACGGCCAGCAGGTTCGCCCGGGCATCGGCACGGATCAACTCCAGGCTGGGGTGCTCCAGCACGGCCCGGCGCCAGGCGGCGACGTGCTTGGCGAGCTGGCAGCCCTTGGGCACCGCCCGCAGCACGACGGCCTTGGAACGCTCGTGCTCCACCCGCACACGACGAGTACGCGACGGGAACTTTTGGGGGTGCTGACGTTCTGGCAGGTCAGCGGCCAACGTCACGTCGGCGGCACGAAGCCGGGAGGACTCCACATGGTGACGCGTCTCGGCTACACTAGGGGGCACAACAGTCCCCTGGTATTGGGTTCATGACAGATTCGATTCAGTTAGCTGTTGAACCAGCTGTCCCCGGTCGCCAAACTAGCGACAGCTGATTGACTTAGACGGCCCGCCCACCACGGCGGGCCGTCAGTCATTTAATGGTCAAGAGGTAGTTGGTCCTTGTCCTGGTTCTGCCGGTCGTCAATCAGGTTCGGCAGCCCATAGTCACGATCAACCAGAGCACCCACATAGTCAGCCTGGGATAGGCCCAGCGCAGCTGCCCGCTCCGCCACGCGGCGGTGCTGAGCAGGCTTCACGCGCATGTTGAGTGCGACGCGTTGCCCGAACAGCTTGGGGGGTGTGTACTCCTTCATGTGCTCACCATCTCACACTGCTTTTGCTAGCGCTAGGAAGCCGCTGGGCGTGTCCCGTTGCTGCCTGGCAGCCGCATCCACTCCATTGGAACCATGACGAGTCCAGCTCCCTTGCGCCGCGCCTCGTCCCTTGATTAGGGGACACCTGTGGATTGGCACTTATCCGCGAGAGCCCCCGGATACAGCGACCTTCCCCCTAGCGTGGGGCGATACCGCGACCCCCGGGGAGCAATTGGGGCAGTCGCATTTGCATACATATCATCGAGGCTGGGCCGGTACAGAGTGGCGGTCCAGCCGAGCGAGGCCGGGAAGGGGCTCGCGGAAGGATGATCAAGATGGCTTGCCGCCAGCAGTTAAGCCGACGCTTCCCCCAGGGCATAGGCACCCAAGGCGCTATACAGCTCTTGCACTCGCGCCTCGTTGAGGCTGTAGAGCATAGGCCGGCCACGGCCAGGAATCACCGCAGCATGTACCACTCCAAGATCTTGGAGTTCGCGCAGTTGGGTGCTGAGGGTATCTACACCCAATCCGGTGCGCTCAACGATTTCTCCGCGGCGGCCCGGCCCGTTTTTGAGCGCACGGATGATCGACAGTCGAACGGTATTGCCGAACACTATGGCGGCCTGGGCCACAAGTGGGGACTGGCCTTCGGGGCGCACTACGGCGGGCATGTTGTTCATCTTGTCTGAACTCCGTCTCTAATCCCAAGCGGATTGCCCTCACGTGGGGACATGGCTCTACTGCGTTGGAGAGAACTTATTATGTGATTAATGGACATGGAATGTCTTATATACACTTCTATGTGTATAATACACGTAGTTGGGCTGACCACTTTGGGAAGGGAGGTGGCTCATGGAAGAAGACGAGTCCAAGGGCTCCTCCGGCCTGGTTTTCGCTGCTCTGGCACTGGTCGGGGTGGTGGCTGTCGGTGTGCCGGTCGTGGGTGTGGCCGGCCTCGCGCTGGTGTCGGATATGCAGGCATCGGCCGGCGGCTGCACCCCGTCCACGG
>NZ_CP014484.1 GCF_001580365.1 Kocuria turfanensis
GCAGGCATCGGCCGGCGGCTGCACCCCGTCCACGGTCGTCTCCGGTGAGGACTCCACCGACGCGGTGATCAACGTCCCTAACGGGTGGGGACCACTGGTGGTGGAGGCCGCCAAGACGGCAGGGCTGCCGGTGAGTGTCGCGGCCGCCCAGCTCAAGCAGGAATCCAATTGGGACCCCCGCGCCGGTAGCTCCGCCGGGGCTCAGGGCATCGCCCAGTTCATGCCCGACACCTGGGCCGCCTATGGGGAGAGCGGGGACGTGACCGATCCCGAGGACGCGATTCCTGCCTATGGGCGCTACATGGCAGCGCTGCGCAATGAGGTGAAGCCCCTGGCCGGTGATGACGCTGACCAGTTGGTGCGCCTGACCCTCGCCGCCTACAACGCCGGGCCTGGAGCGGTGCAGCAGCACAAGGGTGTGCCGCCGTTCGCGGAAACCGAGCGCTACGTGGCCACGATCCTCGACGGCGGTCAGATCGAGTTCTCCCCCGGCTGTGAGGCCCCCACCGGGGGCAAGGCATGGGACGGCGACCTGGGAGACGGGGAGTGGACCGCCCCGCTGCCCGGGGGCAAGTTCACCTCCGGCTACGGGCGCCGCAACGTACCCGGTGTGCCCGACTGGGCGCAGAACCACGTGGGCCTGGACTTCGCCACCCCCGGTGCCGGCTCCCGTCCGGGTGGTCCGGTGATCGCCCCGACCGATCTGCGGATCACCGGATTCAACGACACCGACGGGTGCGTGATTGCCAAGGAGGACGGGGGCGATCCCGATTTCGGGTTCGCCTTCTGCCACCTGAACTCCTGGGGCGTGAAGAAGGGCCAGAAGCTCAGCCGCGGCGACGTGATCGGTGTGGAGGGCAACCGGGGTCAGTTCGGCATGTCCACGCACCTGCACATCGAGATTTACAAGCCCGGGGCCCCCGACGTCGTTTTCCCCTATCAGGGCTTCAACATCGACCCCGAGCCGATCCTGCGAGAGAAAGGAGCGTGGCCGCAATGAGCCGCCGCCCCCACCTGATCACTGCCCTGGCCCTGTGCGCCCTGCCCCTGGCGGCGTGCTCAACCAGCCCGGCACAGGAGACGTCCGCCTCCTCCAGTGCAGCGGCCCCGGCCAGCTCGGCCCCGGCCGCGTGGCCTACGTCGAGCAGCTTCCCCACCCCGGAGGTGCCCGGGGATGGGACGTTCCCGGCCGTTGAGGACGTGGACCGCACCGATGTGGACTCCACCGCCCGAGCGGCCGCCATTCTGCTGCACTCCTGGGACACCGTGGTGGACCACACGGAGACGGCGGCCGCGATCCGCACCAAGCCACTCATGTCGGACGATTGGGCGGCCCAGCAGGTCGAGCCGGAGCGCAACGCCTCCCAGGGGGCGTGGTTGGACCCTGCCTCGCACGGGGCCTACAGCCGGGCCCAGGCGGTGCCGGCGATCGGGGACACGGCCCGCGACGTCGCTGACGATAAGGCGATCCGGGCGTACAAGGTGACCTGGCGGTGGGCCAGCCGTGACGGGGAACCGGCCGAGGGCACCGGCACCCGGCACGTGACGATCTACCTGGAAAAGCACTCCGATGCCTGGGAGGTTGTCGGCCACCAGTCCCACGAGCTGCCCGCCGGGGAGGTCTCCTCGTGAGCGTGGCCGTGCACACCTGGCCGGTGATCACCCTGACCTTCGGGGCCGAGCAGATCGTGGCCGATGCCAACGGGGAGGTGCTGACCTACCCGGTGCTCGACGCCGCCACCGCGCACGAGGTCGCCGCGGATGCGGCCACTGAGGCGTGTCGACGACTCGGGTTGAAGGCGTGCCGGGTGCAGGGCCACACCGAGGACGGGTCCATGTTTGAGATGGTCGTGGACGCCGAACTGGGCACCCTGGAGGAGTACGAGCCTCCGGCTGGTCCCGGGGCGGCTGGTCCCGGGTCTGCTGAGCGCAGCGCAGCCCGGCGGGGCGGGAGCTCCGCCCGGACACGCACGGCGGGTGCCCGGTCCGGGAACCAGCGCCGTCGCGCCCTGGCGATCTGGGGCAGCGTCGGGGTCCTGGCCCTGACGGCCGGGACCTCGGTGGCGATGAACCTCACCGAGGGTGAGGGTGAGGGGGAGCCGGTGGCGGTGGTGCACACCCCGCCCCCGGCCCAGCTGCCGGTGCCGGCCCCGGCCGGATGGGACACCTACGGTGCATGGGCCACGCCCATGTCCGGGTCCCAGGTGCAGGCGGTCCTGGACTGGGAGGGCCGGCCCGTGAGTGTGGACGGTGCCAAGCTCATCGGCCACGACCCCGACACCGGGGTGGAACAGTGGAGCCGGTCCGCACCGTTCACCGTGACCCAGCTGGCGATGTTCACCGTGGACGGGCAGACCCGCCTGGCGGCCGCCACGGGCAAGGAGCTGGTGCTGTTCACCCCGGACTCCACCGAGCCGATCCGGGTTCAGGTGCCCCAGGAGGCCACCGTGGTCCTGGACGGGGGCACCGTACCCCGCCTGGACCTGCCCAATCAGAAGTCCCTGCTGGTGGCAGCGGACGGGTCCACCGCCTCCCGGGTGGTGCCAGCGGCCGCCAAACCCCTGGAAGCTCAGGGGGAGGACCTGATCGCCGCTGACGCCAAGGCGGGGAAGGTGTGGCGGGTCGGCACCGACTCCGCGGCCCTGCCCAAGCCGGCGACCTTGCCGGCCCCGGCCAAGGGTGCGGAACTGACCGGCATTCTCGGCAGTGTCGAGGGCCGGGTGGTGGCCGCGTGGAAGGACGGGAAGCAGACGATCGTCGGGTTCTATGACGTGGACGAGGCCACGGAGGCGACTGCGGTGAAGCAGGTCGCGGTGCGCGAACTCGACGGCAACCAGATCACCACCTCCACGGTGCAGACCGACCGGGTGCACGGGTTGCTGCTGGCCTCCACGGTGCTGATCGATGTGGACGCCACCACCGCCCACCGTCTCGATGGCCAAGCCACGCTGGCCGCCGGCTACGCCTGGGTCACCAATGACGGCAAGCAGACCCAGGTCACCCGTGACGGGGCGACCGAGGCGACCACCACGGCCGATCAGGCCGCGGTGCCTGACGTCATCACGGACAACGGGATGGCGCTGACCCGGGTGGCCGGTGCCACCGATGGCTCCCTCTACGCCCTGGTCGAGACCGGCCCCACCCCCACAGCTAGCCCCACGGCGAGCACGTCACCGGCTGAGAGCCCTTCACCGACTGAGAGCACTACCCCCACTGCCAAGGAGACCCCCTGATGAGAATGACCGCCACGATCGACTCCACCGGTGCCGTGCACCTGGACACCGCCGGGCAGATCACCCGTGAGAACCACTCCACCGTGGCCGATGCGCGCCGGGCCGTGATGGACACGGCAAAGAGCCTGGCGGAGCAGACGAGCCAGGACATGCAGCTGCACATCGAGGACCCTGCCGGGTCTCGCACCTTCCTGGTCGGTGCCGATGGCAGCTCCCGGCAGGAAAGTGTGGCCCCGGCACCGGCCACCGCCGAGTCCCCGGCCCCGGTCGAGCCCGCTCGGTCCGGGTCGGTGCCTGCCGTGGAATCGGTGGTGCCAGCGCCGGTAGAGCCGGTGTCCGCTGCTGAGCCTGAGCCCGTGCCTGCCGTGGAGCCGGTGGAGCCGGCGTCGGGAGAGACTGTCCCGGTGGCTGCTGCGGAGGAGGAGGAGCAGGCCCCCGCTGCACTGGCTACGGCGGCTGCTCCCGCGCCTAATCCGTTCCTCGGCGGCCGCCCGTCCACGGCCCGCCCTGCGGAGCCCGCGGTGGCGGAGCCCACGGCAGCTGGTAGCCGGCGGGAGTCGCTGCCGTCCTTCGTGGACCGCCCCGAGGTGGACGCCCCGGCCCAGCACGGGTGGCGCGGGGCACTGAACTCGATGGGCCTGCACTTGGCGCCCTCGGCCGCGGAGCTGAGCCAGCGGAAGGACGAGGCCGCGGTGTCGGCCCACTGGGCCGGGCCGCGCACGATCGCGGTCCTGAACCCCAAGGGTGGGGCCGGCAAGACGCCGACGGTGATCTGTCTGTCGGCCGTGTTCGCCCGCCTCTCCGGTGGTGGGGTGTTGGCCTGGGACAACAACAACTCCCTGGGCTCGTTGGGTTGGCGCACCTTCGACGCCGGCCATGAGGCGACCGTGGTCGATCTGCTGGGGCGTACTGATCACTTCATGACTTCTGATGCCCGGGTGGGGGACCTGTCCGGGTACGTTCACCACCAGCCGGCGGATCGCTATGACGTGCTGCGCTCCGATGACCGTTCCGGGGATCAGGAGCGGCACATGGTCACCGGGGAGGAGGTGGACCGGCTGCACGCGGTGGCCGCGAAGTATTACCGGGCGATCGTGATGGATTCGGGCAACACCGAACGCGGGGCGAACTGGCAGGCGATGATCGGCCACGCCGATCAGGTGGTGATCCCGGTGAAGTCGGTTGATGACGCCGCCGAAGGGGCCTCCCGGGTGCTGGCCGCCCTGCACGCCGGAGATGAGCACGCCCAGGAGCTCGCGCGCAACGCGGTGGTAGTGGTGCTGTGCTGCGAGCCCGGCCACCAGAAGACCAAGGCCAAGGAACTCGCGGAGGAGTTCGCCCCCTACGTCCGGGCGGTGGCCACGATTCCCTATGACCGGGCGCTGGTGGAGGGTCGGGTGCGGTTCTCCGCGATGACCCCGGCCACCCGCCGGGCCTGGCTGCGCGCCGGGGCAGCAGTGCGGGAGGGCCTGTGATCGTGGACAGTCCCCGTAACCCCTTCGTGGCCGCCCCCGAGATGGTGGAGGAGGAGGACCCGATGGAGGAGGACCCGATCCTCGGCTCCCGGGACTCCATCCGCGGCCCGCAGAACCTCCAGCAGACCTTGGCTAAGGAACCGATCCCCGAAGAGGAGGAAACCGCCCCGGTGGAGGTCACCCAGGCCACGCTATGGCTCGTCGGGGCCTCCGGCGGGGTGGGCACCTCCACCCTGGCCGGCCTGTGCTCGGAGCAGGTCGTGGACGCGGCGGTGCAGGAACCGGAATGGGCGTCACGGGCGCTGCTGGTGTGCTCCACCAGCGCCTCCTCCTTGGAGGCGGCCGCCCAGCTGGCCCGGGCCTCGGCCACCGGACAGCTGCCCTATGAGCTGGTCGGCCTGGTCATCGTCCACGACCGGCCCAAGAACCGGATCACCAAACCCACCCTGACCTTCGCCCGGAGTGTGGCACGCATGTTCCCGGTGGCCATGACCGTCCCCTATGAACCGTCGTGGCGCGAGGTCGGCGTCACCCCCTCCCCTTCCAGCACACGGCTGAAAACCGTGCTGCGGAAGATCGAAAAAATCGCCCAGACCGGGCACTGAGAAAGGAAACCCCCCGATGATCACCCACACCCTCATGACCACCTCCCTGAGCACCCTCAACACGGTGCTGGTCCCGGCCATCAACGCCACCCCCACCCAGCCCCCGGGCATGGAGAACGTGACCATGATCCTCGGCTGGATCCTCTGGGCCGCCGGCCTGGTCCTGTTCGTCTACTTCATCTTCGGACTCGTCACCGCCGGACGGAACCGCCGCCGCGGTGATGAGGTCGAGGCCCCGGTGTGGCCGCTGGTCGCGGCCGCCCTGCTCGGGGCGGCCGGGGCGATCTGGAACATGATCACCGGCGGCTGAGCCGGCCCCCGATCCTCAACCGGCACCGCAACGACAGGGAGACCCCCGATGGACACGAACAACAACAACGCAACCCGGACCCGCCCCCGCTGGTTCGGCCCGGCCCTGATCGCCCTGGTGCTGCTGCTGGTCGCGGTAGCCGGATGGACCATCCGCAACCTCACGACCCCCGATGAGGTCCAAGCCCCCACGGCTCCGGCTGCCTCGACCGCCCCCACCCAGGGGGCGGCCGAGGCAGCAGCTCCCTCCTCGGGGGAGGACTTCGCCTGGGACTGCCAGGCGCAGCTGAGCACGGACACCTCCTCGGTGGCCGATGAGGCCCCGGAGGTGCAGGACTGGGTGGCCGCCGGCTACAACGTGGTGCCCTCCTCCCCTGAGTTCGGAGGCTGCGAACGACGCGACTCTGGGTTGCGGGTCGGTTTCGCTCACTCCGAGGCCGGGGCGCTGATGGCTGCGGCAACCTACGCGATGGCCTTGGACCCTTCGGTGAGCGAGGAGGCCGCGGAGGACGTTGAGGTGGCAATGGCGGAAGGTCCCAACCGCGACCAGATCGAGGAAAAGGCCCAGCGCATCCGCGACGGACTGGAGCAGGGCGACGACGGGACCACAACGGCCTCGTCCACGTTGCTCGGTTACTCCCAGCTCAACTACACCGATGAGGTCGCCTCCTACCAGCTGGTCTACTCCTTCCCCTCGGGCAACGGCTTGGAAGAGAAGGCCCTCGCCCAAGCTGACCTGGTGTGGGAGGACGGGGACTGGAAGCTGGACCCGGCCTCGGGCACGAAGATGATGACGGCGGACCTCTACCAGGGCCAGCCCTACGTCGAGTGGGGGCCCAAGGTCTAATGGGACTGCTCGGAGACCTCGCTAGCAGTGTTGCCGGGGACACGGTGGAGAAGCTGATCCTGTTCATGGCCGGGTGGCTGGTCGAAATCTTCACCACCATGCTCGATTTCGTGGGCACCTGGTGGCTCAACATCGGCGCACCGGCAATGGGCGCCGGATCGGCCACCGAGCGGGTGCAGACCGCCACCACTACCTTCGTCGGCGTCGCCGGCATCATCGGCACCGCCTTCGCTGTCATCAAGATAGCTCGGGACCACAGCCGGGACTCGGCCGAGAACCTGGTGATGGGTCTGATCCGCACCGTGGTGGTCTCCGGGCTGGCGGTGTCGATGGTGTCCCTGTCGCTGGCGGTCACCGATGAGGTGGCCCCGTGGCTGGTGGACACGATCGCCGGCAACGCGGCCCGGGACGGGCTGGGACAGTCGATGGACCTGGACGCTGTGACCGGGTCCAAGATGGCGCTGACCACCGCTGGAATCCTGATCGTGCTCGCTCCCTTTGCCATCCTCGGGGCGATCCTCAACGCGGCCCTGGTGATCTTCTCCTACGGAGTGGCCGGAGCCTTGTGCGGGCTGCTGCCGATCTTCGCCGCCGCTTCGACCACGGAGCGGGGACGCAAGGCGTTCGACAAAGCGGTGGGCTGGCTGATTTCGGTGATCCTGTTCAAGCCGGTCGCGGCCGTGCTCTACGGCTTCGGCCTGGCGCTGATGAACGGGATCAGGGGAACCGGTGACGGTGAAGTGGCCAACCATGTGATCACCCTGCTCACCGGCACCGTGATCATCTTCTCCGCCTGCCTGTCGATGCCCGCCCTGGCCCGCGTCATGGTCCCGGCCGTCAGTGCTGGCCCCCGCGGCATGGGCGCTGGTGGGCTGGCCATGCTCGGTGGTGCCGTGGCCATCGGCGCACTCACCGCTGGTGTCGGCACCGCCGCCGCCGGAGCGGCCGCCGCGAGTGCCGGAGCTGCCGGGGCCGGTGCTGGAGCGGCCGGTGGCGCTACTGGAGCTGCTGGTGCTGGAGCCGGTGGCGCTGCGGGTGCTGGAGCCGGTGGCGCTGGAGCCGGTGGCGCTGGAGCCGGTGGCGCTGGAGCTGCCGGGGCTGGTGCCGGTTCGGGTGCTGGGGGCGGTGCCTCCAGTTCGACCGGGGCGCCGGGATCGACTGGTGCTGGTGGTGGCTCTCCCTCGGCTGGTGGACCCGCCGGTGCCGAGAACGTGGAGAGCACCACAGCTGGTGCAGCTCCTACGTCCGCACCGGGAACCACGACAGGTGGAGCTTCGGGTGCGGAGAACGTGCAGAGCCCCACCACGGGTGCTGCCCCCAGCAGTGCAGCAGGCACGGGTACAGGCGGGGCCTCGGGCGCGGAGAACGTGCAGAGCCCCACCACGGGCGCTGCCCCCAGCAGTGCAGCAGGCACGGGCACGGGCACGGGCGGGGCCTCGGGTGCGGAGCAGGTGCAGAGCTCGAGCCCGTCCCCGGCAGCTGCCGGTGGGGCATCCGAGGCGTCTGGGCCGGCCGGTGCCGAGGCGGTGGCTCCGACCAATGGTGCCGGGCCGACCGGGCACCCGGGCGGGGAAGGGTCCTCGGTCACGGGGGCCAAGAAACCGTTGATCAACGGCCAACGGCTGGAATTCGGGCTGCGGGAAGTCGTCCGGGACGCTGAGCAATCCATTGAAAGTGGTGAGGATCTGTGAGTAGCAACCAGGTAATCGTGCGGCAGTACGGCAACATCGCGGAGGACAAGACGGCCGGGCTGCTGGGGTTCTCGATGGCCTCCACCGTGGTCCTCGGTGTCGGGTCGGTGCTGGTGTTCTTGTTCATCATGGCCTCCCAGATCTGGGTCGCGGCCGGCATCGCGGTGGCCGCGTTCATCGTGGCCACCGTGCTCGGGTCCAAGGACCGCAACGGCCGATCCAAGCCCGAACGCTGGATCGCCCGGGGCATGTTCTCCCGGGCCGAGAAGAAGAATCGCACCACGTACAAGGCCGGTCCGACCTCACAGATCCCGGATGGCTCCTTTCGCGCCCCGGGCGTGCTGGCCGCCACCGAGCCGGTGTCCTTCACGGACCTGTTCGGCCACCGAGGGGTGATGCTGTGGCACCCGAAGTTGAAGACCGGCACGGTGTTCGTCATCGCCAACTCCTCCGGGCTGGGCCTGTTGGATCAGGACCGGGTGGACCGGATGGTGGGCACCTGGGCCGCCTTCCAGCGCGACGCCGGTTCCAACACGGAGCTGGTGCAGGTCTCGGTCACCACCCAGTCCACCACCGACCCCGGAGAGCGGCTGCCCGATGCGGTGGCCGTGGGCCGGGCCCAGGCCGGGTCCCAATCGGTGCCGGCCTTCGCCCGGGCCACGATGGACGAAGTGGTGGCCAACCTCAACCAGGACGTGCCCAAGCTGGAGCAGTGGATCGCGCTCACATTCAGCGGCAAGGCCAACGAGGGCGAGGGCGTACCCGAGCGCACCGCCGAGGAGCTGGCCACAGACGTCTCCTCGCTGCTCAGTGGGTTCCTGGAGCAGCTGGAGCAGGCCGGGGCCGGGTCGGTCTCCCTGATGCAAGAACACGACCTGACCGACCAGACCTATGTGGCCTATAACCCGTTGGCGGCGGCCGCGGTGGAGAAGGCCCGGCTATCCGAGGCCGGCACCGGGCTGCGCTGGGAGGAAGTAGGACCCTCGGCGGCCCGGGTGGTGGGTTACCCGGGCCGGTACGAGCACGGTGGGGTGGTGTCGAAGTCCTGGCAGATGTGGCGGCCCCCCGCTGGCACGTTCCGGGAGAACGCGCTGGTGGCCCTGCTTGCACCGAATGCGGAGATGTTGCAGAAGCGGGTGACGGTGTTCTACCGGCCGCAGTCCCCGGACAAGTCGGCTATTCAGGTGCAGCAGTCCCTCACCAATGCGCAGTTCGCGGCGAACCAGAAGAACCGCCGCCCCACCAGCTCCCAGATCATCGCCCTGGAGAAGGCCCGGAAGGCCGAACGTGAGCAGGCCGAAGGGGCGTCGCTGGTGCGGTTCTCGATCGTCGTGACCGCCACCGTGGAGCGGCCCGAGCAGTTGCCGAGGGTGGCGGCCACGCTGCGGCGCAACGCCTCCCAGGGGGTGCAGCTGGGCCTGCGGGAATGCGACTACAACGACGATGCCGCGTTCGCGTTCAACCTCGGTCTGGGCGTGGTGCCCGATGCCGTGGCCACCATTCCAGCTGATGTGCGAAAGGCGCTGTGATGTCTGTTTTCGACCAGCTCACCGATTCGATCCTCAATAAGTTCTTCGGCCGTTCCGCCGCCGCCGGTACTGGGCAAATGCGCGAGCTCACGGAGAAGGGCATGGACGTCACCCACGGCGGGATGAACTCCTGGGTGGAGGCACCCCCGGAATTCACCGCCACCTCCAACCAGACGGCCGGGCTGTGGCCCTTTGCCGTGGGCACCTCCTCCCCGCTGGTCGGGGCGGTGCTGGGGCGGAACCAGCTCAACGGCTCAGTGGTGTGCGGGGACCCGATCAACCTGTTTCTGCGCGGCATCATTTCCTCCCCCTCCTGCTTCATCCTCGGACTGCAGGCTCGGGGGAAGTCCTCGGTGGCGGTGCGCATGGCCCTGGCCCTGGTCGATCAAGGGTTCTTGTTCGTCGGGGCCAGTGATGTGAAGCCGGACCTGGCCGGGCTCACCGTCGAGGTCGGCGGGCAGGTCATCCGGGTCGCCCCCGGAGTGGGCTCGATCAACCCGCTCGATGCCGGCCCTTTGTGGCGCCGGCTGGCTGAGCTACCCGAGGCGCTGCAACGGCAGATGCGCGCAGAGATTCACAGCCGCCGCCTCAACGCCCTCACCGGACTGCTGGAGCTGGTCTTCAAGGCACCCCTGGATGCCCGCCAACAAGAGCCCACGGTGCTGTCCATGGCGATCACCGAGGCCGCCGAGCACGCCGAGGCCCAGGGCCGGCAACCGATCATCGAAGACGTGGTGGACGTGATCACCGCCGCACGCCCGGCGATCATGGCCGCGATCCTGGTCGATGACCAGGCCGCCTATCGGGGGCAGGTGCGCAACCTGCTGGCCGGGCTCAACGCCCTGGGCGCACATGGCCCGTTCGGGGATGTGTTCTGCCGGCAGACCTCCGAGGAGATGCAGATTGATCAGTCGGTGGACTTCGATCTGTCGGCCATCGACGAGACGCTGCTGGACCTGCGGGCCGCAGTGCAGATCGTGTGCTGGTCCTACGCCCAAGCCGGGATCTCCGCGGCCAAGACCCTGGCCGAGGCCGGGCTCATGGAGGAGCGCCACCACCTGATGATCATGGACGAGCTGTGGCAAGCCCTGCGCGCCTCGGAGCTGCTGGTGCACCAGATCGACGGCATCACCCGGCTGAACCGCACCAAAGGACTCGGGCAGCTGTTGATCACCCACTCCATGAAAGACCTCCAGCTCTCGACCGAGGAGCTGACCAAGATCGCTACCGGGTTCATGGAGCGCTCCTCGATGAAGGTTCTGGGTGGGCTGGCGCAGAACGAGATGGGGATGCTGGAGACCGTCTTTCCCCTGTCTGAGCAGGAGAAGGCGTTGCTGGTGGCGTGGTCGGCGGAGGGCTCGGTGAACCCTAAGACCGGGCGCACCTCGCCCCCTCCGGGGCGGGGCCGGTTCATGTTGAAGACCGGGGAGGCCCCCGGGGTGCCGTTCCAGACCAACCTCACCGCCGGGGAGCTGCGGGTCCATGACACCAATGCCGCCTGGGCGGCCGCACAGGCCCGGGTGAACGCATGAACACCAACGACCAGAACAAGAGTTTCATCGGCATCTTGATCCTGTTCACGGCCGTGATGGGCGCGGTGGGCCTGGTGCACCTGGGGAACGTGCTGACCCCGGTGACCGGGGACCTGCCGTGGAACCCGTTTACCTTGGGCATCCAGCTGGCGACCGGGGCGGTGGACTGGCCGATGGCCGCGACTTTCCTGGTCGGTTTGGAGGTGGTGGCCGGGGTGGCGGCGCTGATGGTGTGGGGCACCCGGAGCCCGTCCAAGACCCAGGAAGCCGCCCGGCGGATGAGCCCTCCGGGCCGGATCAACCCGGCGATGGCTGCTGCCCGCACCACTGAGGCCCACCGGTTGCACCCTGATGCCCAGGGCATTGGTCCGGGGCTGACGATCGGGCTGGTGGGCAAGAACCCGGTCTATCAGGGCTGGCGGGAGTGCTCGGCCCATGTGTGGGGCACTGGGCGGGGTAAGACCACCTCACAGGTGATTCGGCACGCCACCGAGGCGCCGGGGGCGTTCCTGATGACGACGAACAAGGTGGATGGGGTGGCCGAGGTCCTGGCGGCCCGAACCACTACGGGGAGCACCGTGTGGCTGTTCGACCCCCAGCGCATTTGGCGCGACAGCGCCCGTCCGGCGATGATTTTCAACCTGTTGGCCACGGTCACCGATACGGTCTCGGCCGGGGAGGTCGCCTCAATCTTCGAGACCGCCTCGGCCTCCGGCTCGGCCGGCGGGAAGGGTGATCCGCAGTTCGACTCCCAGGGCCGCGATTACCTCTCCTGGTGCCTGCTGGGGGCGTCCAAGAGCGGCAAAACGCTCTCGGACGTGCTGGCCTGGGTGTCCTCCGCGAATTTCCTGGAACCGGCCCAAGCCCTGAAACAGGCCGGCCACACCGGACCGGCCGCCGCGGTGGAAGGTATGGGCCGTCAGCCAGAGGACACCCGGGGGTCGGTGGCTGCCAGTGCACAGCGCATGGCTTCCGCACTGGTCCACGATGAGCTGCTGGCCTGGACCACTCCGACCCCTGGGGTGCCGGTATTCAATCCGCACCGCTTCGTCACGAGCAAGGACACTCTGATTCTGCTCACCCAGGATGCTGCCGGGTCTGGGGCGGCGTTCGTCTCGACCCTGGTCTACGCGGTGGTTACCGCCGCCCAGCACGCCGCCCGGCGTGCTGGAGGCAGGTTGCCGGTGCCGCTGGTGGCTGACCTCGATGAGGTCGGCAACGTGGTGAAACTCAAGCAGCTGCCCGAGTGGTACTCCTTCTTCGGGTCGATGGGCATTGTCGTCTCGGCCTACTTCCAGACCAAGGGCCAGGGCGTGGACATGCTGCAACGCACCGGGTGGGACACCCTGTGGTCGGCGGCCGCGGTGAAGGTCTACGGCGGTGGCTCCGATGACGCGGAGTTCCTGGAGTCGTTGCGCAAACTGATCGGCACCTATGACGCGAAGGTGCGCAGCACCTCCACCTCCCGCGGGGTGGCCTCCCGGTCGGTGCAGACCGTCCAGCGCGACATCATGCCAGTCTCCAAGCTCTCGGAGCTGCCGGCCGGGCACGCCTGGGTGAAGACCTCCACCGGCGGCGGCACGATCGTGCGCACCGTGCGGTGGTTTGAGGACAAGGACCTGAAAGCCCGGATCACACCGGTGCTAGAGCGGATCACAGAAGGACAGCGGCGATGACCGATCAAGTAGCAGAGACGGCCGAGAACAAGCCCACGCTGGAGGATTTCATCGAGTGGGTCCAGGCCACGATGGCCGATGTGGAGTCCGTAGACCGCTCCGCCAACATGCACTGGTGCTCCCAGTGGTGGGCCCACCCCGAGGCCGTGAAGCGGTTGCGCGCCCTCCACGAGGAGTGGCTAATCCGCCTGGCCGATGGGGGCATGTCCTCGTGGTGGGTTGATCACTTCGATGCTCACGCCAAGGTGCTGTTCTCCCGGAACGGCCCCTTTGGAGAGTGCGGGGTCTCCCACACCGAACGCGGAATGCGCCGGACGCTGGCCTGCGAGCAACCCCCTAGCGAGTGGTCGTGGTGACCACATAGACCGGGGGCAGGCCGCCGTCTCTTCCCAGTAGGCGGCCTGCCCCCCTCCGGAGGGACAGGCACTCGTGCGCTGTCCCACAGTGGCCGGGGTCCCTCCTTCCCAGGGACCCCGGCCACTGCCATGCCCAGACAAGGGCAGCCGCACATTTCCTCGGCCCTGGCGGGCCTCCGAAGTGATTGCCCAAGGGTGGTGTGGTTGCTTAGACCTGGTCTGGGAGCCGGTGTCAGCTATGCTCCCGGCCGGTTGCTGCTGGGTTCAGTAGCCTGACGAGATGGACTTCCTTGCGATTCCCACGCTGCGCGGTGATCTGGCTTCCCTCGAACCACTGGCCCCGGAGCACGCCGAGGAGCTGGCGGAGGCGGTAGCCGAGGAGGATCTCTACAAGATCTGGTACACCCGCCTGCCCACACCGGACCGGATGAGCGCGGAGATCGAGAAGCGGCTGGCCGGCCACGCCGCCGGTCAGATCGTGCCGTGGACCATCCGGGCCGCGGACGGTCGCGCCGTGGGGATGACGACGTTCCTGAACATCCGTCCCGACCACCGGCGGCTGGAGATCGGCTCCACCTGGATCGCCCCGTCCGCCCAGGGCACCGGGGTCAACACGCAGGTGAAGCTGCTGCAGCTCGCTCACGCCTTCGAGGCTCTGGACTGCATCGCCGTGGAGTTCCGCACGCACTGGCACAACCACCGCTCCCGTGCGGCCATCGCGGCCCTGGGCGCGAAGCAGGACGGGGTGCTGCGCAACCACGACCTGTGGCGTGACGGGTCCATGCGTGATGTGGTGGTGTTCTCCATCATCGACTCCGAGTGGCCCACCGTGCGGCTGTCGCTGACGGAGAAGCTACGCACCCGCAATCGAGTCTCGACGGCCTCCAGCACCCGATGAGAACACGTCCCTGATGCGCTGGGGTGTCCCAGGGCTCATGCTCATGCGGTGGTGCGGGCGCGGCGTCGTAAGTTGATCAGCGTGATTGCCAGCAACAACAGCGGCCGCAGAGTGGTCTCGGTGCGGTCGTAGCCGATGCCGAGACGCTTGAAGCGCGGCACCCAGGAGATGGTTCGCTAGGACCTTTCTTCGTGGGCCTGCGATAAGGGGTGGCTTGTGATGCAGGCCCTCCTGTGTCGCTCGGTTCAAAATGGTGAGAGCGAAGGGAGACGACCATTGGTCCTTGCTGAGATTGTGCGTGTCGAGCTGGTAGACCCGTGGTGGCAGCAACTGCTTCCCCTCGCGGCTTTGGGGATTTCGTTATTTAGCGTCGTGCTGACCATGGTGTTCCGCTACGGCGAACGAGTGCGAGTCCGAGTAACAGCGCACAAGATCGTTCCTCACCAGTCCCGACGTTCCGGTGACCTCAGAGTGTCAGTGCGAAATCTCAGCCGCGGGATCAGTACCAGCGCGACGGGCGTCACCATGCTCGTGGAAAGTCGTATCGAGGGGAGGAAGGACGTGCAACGCATACCCACAGGAGCGGAGAACCAGCCTCCCCGCCTTTTATCCCCGGGTGAACAGGTCGACGTTTCCTTTGGTTGGACCGGTGTACTCCACGCACTACGCGAACACGATCGAGTCGTAGAGTCGATTCGCTTTGAAGTGAACACAACGCATGGTCCTCGTACGAGCAAGCATGATCGCCAGCTCATGCGAGATCTCTATGCCGACCTAGATCCGGTCCTCACGCCGGGTAGATGACTTGCAGTTAAAACTGGTCTAGAGGCTACGTCCGCCGTCACGGCGGGCGGTGTCGGCAGCTCGTCGGGCCGCTGCGGCCTTACTTTCCTGACGGCGAGCCTCTTGCTCGGGGCGTCGAGTGGCCGCGTATCGCTTGGCGAGCTCCGCTTGCTTCTGCTCTATCCCGGAGGTGTGCTGGCGGCGGTTGGAGTCGTTCTGGGCGTTCTGGGCGTTCTCGGACACGGCGGGTTCCTTCGGCTGAGTGGCCGGCGTGGGGGACGCCGGCGCATGGGGGGCAGCTGCATCGGTGGTCGAGGTGGCCTGTTGGGTTTGGGCCCGGTGCTGGGCCACTACGTGAGCGATCAGCTCCTCCCTGGTCAGCACCTTCCGGGGTTCCTCGGCTACCGGGGCCGTGGCAGCCTCGGTGACGGCCGCCTCCCGGGCCTGCGGGGCCGGCAACGGATCGGCGGCCTGCGCACGGGTGGCGCGCAGCGCCTCCACGGCCTCCTGGGCTTCGGCCGGGGTGGTGCGCACCCGCTCGGCCACGTGCGCCTCATCGGCGGCCTGGCGGATCTGCTCAGGCGTCTGGGGTGCCGCGGTGGTGAGCGCGGAGTGCTTGTGCAGCGCGGTGGCGCGTGTCATGAGTGCGGCCGCCACCGGGTCCTGGTGGTGGGTCTGGGGGATCAGTGCGGTTTCGTGGGCGGGGATGTTGTACCGGTTGCGGTACGCCTCGACCTCGGCGGCGACTTGGTGCCACTCGGCGGCCTTGGCGGGTTTGGTCGGCACCGGCCCCAACGCCGCAGCCCACTCCGGGCGGGTCTCGGCCAGCTCGGCACCGCGCACCATGACGCGCTCCTCCATGCGGGTGCGCAGCCGCACCAGCTGCTCCCGATATTGGGCCGGCACCTGCGGGTCGGTGATCAGCGCGGTGGGGGCCAGGTCCTCGCTCACCCGGCGCCGGTCCGCCACGGGGACCGGTGCCGGGGTCCTAGCGGCCACCGCGCGCACCTGTTGCTCGGCGGCGATCGCCTCACCGATCGACACGCCCGTGTCAGCGCGGGGGCGCTCCCCACGGGCGATCTGCTCCACCGCCGTCTGCTCCAGGGACAGCCCCGCCCGGCGCTCTTGCTCGGCGCCCATCGTGCGGGCGGTCCAGTCCAGGTGCAGCGATGTAGTGGACTCCCACAGCTCCGGGGGCAGGGCCAGGTTCTCGGCCTCGGCACTGGCCTTCGCCGCAGCCAGATGGGCCGAGGGCACGAGCGCGTAGGGGTGGGCCGCCCACTGTGGGTCCTCGACTGTGGGCTGGGTCTGGGCGGCACGCGCACGCTCGGCCAGCCGCTCCAGGTGCTCGTCGGTGAGGTTGCCCAGGGGCCGGCGGTCGGTGTTGTCGATGATCCGTTGGGCGTCCTCGATCTGGTGCTCCAGCCGCCACGCGAGCACCGCAGCGGGGTCCTCGGCCCCGCCAAAGCCGCGCTGATTGACTGCCTTCGCAAGCAACGCGGCCGGGTCCATGCCCTGCTGCTGGACAGTGTGCAGGTGCGTGGCCACCGCGCCCCACGCCTCGGCGCTGGTGAAGTCCGCGGCCTTGTCCGAGCCCAGGACCTCCACGGCCATCGTGCGGGTCTTGGCCGCCCAAGCGGCGTCAGCGGTCTCCCGGTAAACCTCGCCCAACGTGGCGACGTCGCCGGCGCGCATGGCCTCGGCGGCTACCGTTTCGTGGGCGTTCAGGTTCCGGTCGTAGGCGCCGGCGATGCTCTCCAGCACCTCGTCCCGGCTCTGACCCTCGCTCAGGGCGACGTAGAGCTGGTTGGTTTCGCGTCCGCGGGTGGCGGCCACGTAGGCGGCGGCCCGGGCGGTGGCGGAGTCCACGATGGCGTGGGCGGTGTCCACGGTCGCGCCCTGGGCGCGGTGCACGGTGGCCGCGTATCCGAGCTGGCCATGCTTGGCCAGGTACTCGGCGTCCAGGGTGATCTTGCCGCCGTGGCCGGTGTGGCGCAGCGTGGCGGTGTCGGCCCCGATCTTCTCAACGGTCCACACGTCGTTGTTCTTCACGAAGTCGCGGCCGCCGTTGAGCTGCAAGGTCCGGTCGTTGCGGCGGGTCACCACGACGTCCCCGGTATGCGCCGTGAGACCGTCGCGCAGCACCACGGATTCGCCGCTGGCATCGAGGGCTCCGGTGGCGATCCGTGCCGCCTGAGCCCGGGCATTCAGATCATTCACGGTGGTGTTGTCGGTGGCGATCAGCAGGGACCGCTTGCCCGCTTCGGTGTCCGTGATCCAGGCCCGCAGGGCGGTGTCGGTCATGGCCTCGGCGTCCCCGGCGACCACCCGGCGGTTCTCCAGATACCAAGCCCACGGGACGTCGGCCCCGGCCGCCGGCGACTCGCGCAGCGCCAGCGACGCGGCAGCCTCCCCCTCGGTGCGGAAGCGATGGACAGCTTCCAGGCGAGTCGCTCCCACCTCGTTGTCCAGCAGGCGCAGCGCCCCGCCGGAGCCGATCGCCCCGAGCTGTCGGTCATCGCCAATGGCGCGCACCACGGCCCCGTGCCGGGCCGCCACACCCACGAGCTCGGCCAGCTTCGGGGTGGTCACCATACCCACCTCATCGACGATCACCACGTCCCCGGCGTGCAGCTGAGCAGCCCCCGTGCGCCCGGTGCGGTGGGCAATCAAGAAGGCGTCAATCGTCGTGGCCTGCGCCCCAATGTCATCCGACATGACGGCAGCAGCAGCAGCCGTGGGGGCCAAGCCGACAACGTTGCCGCCGGTCGCCCGAACAGCATCAGCGGCCAGGGCCAGGCTCGTGGTCTTACCGGCACCGGCCGGTCCAATACCCAAGGAGAGCAGCTTCTCATCCGTGGCGAAGGCACGGGCCAGGGCCACCTGCCCCTCGCTGAGCGGGCCGGCATGGGCGGCCAGCACCTCGTCAAAGGTCTGGGTGGACACGGCCGGGATGACGGTGCGCTGGGCAGCGGCGAGCACCTGGTGCTCGGTCTCCAAGACCTCGCGGGAGGTGTACACCTGGGCGTCGGAGCGCACGAACTGGCTGGTGCCATCGGCACGGGTGAACTCCGCAAGGTGCGGCACATCGGCCTGCGGGGTGACGGACAGGCTGTGTGTTGTGGTGGCTTCCTTGACGACTTCGGCCACCAGCTCATCGGGCACGGTGCGCCCGATCATGGTCTCTTTCAGGTGCCGGCGGGTCTGGGCCTGGACGTGGTTCACACTCCAGGTCGCCCGCTTTTGGGACAGCTCGTGCACCACCAGACGGGCGTGCTCGGCCACGTCGATCTGGGTGGCATCGGGGCCGGTCGGCATCCCGGTGGCGGCGGCCCGCACGTGGGTTAGCAGGTCGTCTCCGACCGGCATCTGCATCTGCTGCCCGTACTCCTGGCCCCACTGCTCGACCAGCTCGGACAGGCGTCGGGCGGACTTCTTCGCCGGTCTCGACTCCAGGGTGGCTTGCTGGGCCAGGGCGATCTTCTGCTTGGCGTTGGGGGCGTAGCCGTGGCGGTCGGTGAACTCCGCGTGCAGCCGATCAAGGGTCCCGGCAATGTCAGCCCGGCGGGAGGAGGCGTGGTGGATGGCGTCCAGGTCCACCCCGGCAATCTCATAGATCGGCTCGTTCCCACCGGCCATGCGCGGGACGGCAGCGACACCCAGGGACGCGGTGACCTTCTCCATCACCTTGGCGTTGTAGGTCTCCGAGGCGGCCACATTCGTCCGGTACAAGGTGCGCCCGTCCAGCGAGGACCACTTCCCATCCGCGCCCAAAACCTTGTTGGCGATCACCACGTGATCGTGCAGCTGAGGGTCCCCATTCCGGGAGTCGTAGTGACGGAACTGGGTGGCCACCAACCCGCCCTCGACGTCGATCTGCCGCACCCCGTTGCGCCCACGCCGGGTGTACGTCCCCTCCTGCTCCAGGAAGTTTAGGGTTTCCGCGATGGCCTCGTTGTGCGCCGTCTCGACCGCTTTGCGGGCCTCGTCGCCGCCCAGGGCCCAGAGCAAGGAGACGGACTTAGCGGGGGAGAACACCAGGTCATACCCGGCCACGGTCTGCTGCTTCGGGGTGGTCTGAGCCGTGATGAACCGGCCCAGCTCCTCCTTGTTCCGCACGTCGCGCCCGTGGGTCTCACGGAACAACTGGCCACCGACGCGACCGCGAATGGCTTGGCGTTCCTCGCGGGTTGGGGCCGTCCCGGTGGTGCGTTCGTGCCGGGCGATCTCCTCCTCCAGGCGCCGGGTCAGCTCCGTGTCAGCACTGGCATAGCGGTGGTACTTCTGCCCCAGGGCCACGTCGGCCTCGGTGCCGCCGGCGGCAAGGATACGGTCCGCGTCCGGGCGGATGCCCTCCCCGAACAGGGCCGCCATCTGCGCCTCGGTGACCTCCCCAGAAACCCCCAACAGGGCCTCTGAATGAGCGACCCACTGCCCCGGGGGCATGCCCTCGACGGTGTAGTAGTCGCCCAGCTCGCGGCCCTCCGCGCGCAGCTCATCAGCCGAGGCGACCTCGCTGGTGTAGTAGGCATAGCCGTCCCCAGCGCTGAGCTTGTGGACGGTCATCACAGAAGCAATCTATCGCGTTTTCATCCTCATTTATCAATGATGCATGAGGTGTGACGTTCTGATAGGGCGTGGAGGTTCGATGCGAGCTTGCGAGTCATCGGGTCGAAGCGACCCAGAATGTCCGTCACGAACGTGACGCGGTTGTGCCCACGAGATGGTGGGTGTGGACAGGGGATGCCAAGGGAGGACGAGGAACGAGGACGAACCGCAGAGCATCAGCTGTCCACACCCACCATCGATTGGGTGCAAGCGAAATCAGGTTGTCCACATGTGCTGTTCGTGTGGGCAACCTGCACGAGGTGTGCTGGGGGCTGTGGGTCCGGTGGAGAGACCGGAGGATGAATCTCGGAAGCGGTCCACAGCCCCCACCACAGCTCAGAGCACTGCCGCCGGTTAGGGGCCCTTTCTCGCACCGCCGGTTCGGCCGGCGGAACGGGTCGGTGTGGAGAAGTTGGTCTATAACCGTTAGGCCGGGGTTGGTGTTCAATGGGAGGGAATGGTGTTGCTGATGTGAAGGAGTGGTGATGGCGCAGCGTAAGAGTGCGACGAAGACCGAGGCGCGGGAGCGTGCCCGCCGGGCGGCCGCGGAGTCGATGGCGCGGGAGCAGCGGTTGTTGGAGCTGGGTGAGGAGTTCTTCGTCGCTCAGGGCGAGGCCGAGCAGATCATGGAGACGGCCGAGCAGCGTATTGCGGAGGTCCGAGCCAAAGCCGAGCAGGAAGCGGCTCAGGCTAAGGAAGCGCAGGCCAGTGTGGTGGTGCGCATGAAGGGTGAGCGGGTGGCGGTCTCCGATATCGCTCAGCGATTGGAGCTGTCAGCAGCCGCGGTGCGCGCCCTCTTGAAGGACAACGCGGGTGACGACTCTGCGACGCCGAAGGACGCCGGTTCCGCCGACGTGACGACTCCAGTCGACAGTGAGCTGGAGCGAGAGACCGTCGACGCTTAGACCCTGCCCGGTGACTCTTCAGGTCACTCTGCGGGCAGGACTGTCTCGCGAGTGGTCACCCACCGGTACTGAGTCGCCTGCAAGTCCTCATCAGCTGGGTCCCATGGACTCACGGTGAACCGTGCGCCCTGATCGTCGATCTCACCGTCCTGAGTGAACCGCAGGCCGCTAAGGATGCCCATGATGCACTCACCCGGGTGGCGCCGAGCGTGTTCGACTTCCCCGCTGGTCACGATCACGGACGCACCATTGGACTGCGTGCCTTTGGCCTCTAGGTAACGGATCTGTCCATTCTTCCGCGCGATGGCGTCGTAAGGGCCGTCGAAGCGAACGTCCTCGACCTCCCACCCACGATCGCGGTAGTAGGCCTCCAGGCGGGACTGGGCGGCGTCTTCCAGTGCCTTTCGCCGCTGAGGGTCCAGGACCCGCCTTTGTCCCCCGGAGTCGGGGTGCTTAGGCTCATCAGCCGCCAGAACCTCATCGAGTTCCGGTGTCGGATGGTAAGTCAGCGCAGCCCGGTTCCGAGGCCGCTCGATACACATGAGGACGTCGCGCACCGGATGGCCCTTTTGCAGCACATACCCCTGGAGAGCTCTACGTCGTTGGCCGTTCTGCTGGAACTCGGGACCGACGTCCTCGACCCCGGTGATGGCGGCCACCAACACGACTCTTCCTTGCCAGGAAAAGGTGGCGATCCGCTCGTCCTCGATACGGTCCCCGAACCGCCAGACTCCTCGGTTGTACTCCCAGACCTCTTCAAGGTGCGCATCAGAAGCCCAGCCCTGCCACGGCCGTCCCGCCCATGACTCCTTCGGATCGAGAACCTTCTGGTCGAACAGCTTGAAGTTGATAGCCATCGGATCTCACTCAGCCTTGTCTCTCGGTGCACATGCAGGACGTGATGGTTCTAGAACAGGGTGGGATGGTCGGGGTCGATGCCGTGCACTAGCTCGCGCACCACGTCCTCGTCCCACCCGTGGGTTTTGAGCTCCTCGCGCAGCTGTCGGGACCGGGCCGAGCGTTCCGCCTTCGACAGCCGGCGCCAGCGGGCGGCGGTGGCCGAGGGCATCCGACCTTTCATGGCCCGGTCAGCCATGTTCTCCGACCGTGTGCCCAGCAGCAGGTGCGTGGAGGGCTCCAGGGAGGCGTGCACGCACAGGGGCACGTCGCACCAGTGCAGCGCGGTCAGCCCCTCGATCGCGGTCAGGCCACCATGGATGGTGGCCAAGGAGAAGCGGTGGGCGGCAACTGCTCTCTGTCCGTTAGGGGTTGTCAACCAGAAGCGGCCGTAGCCGTCATCGCTGATCGCGCCGAGCCACAACCAGCACGACTCGGGCTCCGGGCCTTTCAGGACGTGGGAGTAGAAGCGCTCAACGTCGGATGACTGCACGGCGGGCCTCCGCTTCGTGGACCAGCAGCAACAGCAGGCCCGTGATCACCGCGCCCACTCCGATCGCCGGCCAGGTGTTGTCGTTAATGCCCACCACGTCCCACACCATGAGCAGATACGGGGTGATGGCTACGGTGCCGGCCAGGCGGTGCCGCAGCGCGGACGGCATCGGGATGATGCGCAGCACCCAGTGCGCTATCCCGTGACCGATGCGGTAGTACAACCGCACCCACCACAGCAGATAGGGGATCAGGATGCGGGGCATCAGCGGTCTCCTCTCGGCGCGGGGTCATTATGGGTGGCCGCCAGTGCCTCGGCGTCCCAGACGTCAATCTCGTCTTCGGGTAGCTCCAGACTCACATGCGCCAGGGACTTAATCTCCCCGCGCAGCACCCGTCCCACTGCCCCCTTGGATACCCCGACGCGGCGGTGGATCTTGTAGTGGGACAGCCCCGCCCGGTGCAGCCGGTGGATAGCACGCACCTGCTCGGGGGTGATCGGGGACTTCCGCCCCAGCTGCACCCCGCGGGCCCGGGCGGCCTCCAGCCCGTCCTGGACCCGCTCCACGATCAGCGCGCGTTGGTACTCGGCCATCGCCACGAACACGTTGAGCTGAAAGCGCCCGGCCGAAGTGGTGGTGTCGATGGTGTCGGTAAGACTGCGCAACGCGACTCCGCGGCGGATCAGCTCGTCAATCGTGGTGACCATGTGCACCAGAGACCGGCCCAGCCGGTCCAAGGAGTACAGCACCAGGGTGTCCCCCTCCCGAGCCTCGGCCATAAGCGCGGCCAGGCCCGGGCGCTCTGCCTGGGTGCCGCTGATCTTGTCGGTGAAGACCAGCTCAGCTGGCACTCCGGCATCGGTGAGTGCGCGCAGCTGCACATCGAGGTTCTGGGAGATGGTGGACACTCGGGCGTAGCCAAGCAGCCGGCCGTGTTGACTCGAATCTAGGCTGTTGTGAGCTTTTTGAGTCATCGCGTATCGAGCCCTGGATTTCGAGTCGGGATTTTGGAAGCTGTGGCCGGCCCTCGTCGGCGGGCCGGCCACTATGGATTCCGAGCCAGGGACCGGTAGAGCGTGGAACGGTCGATACCCAGCTGACGGGCCACCTGGGCCTTGGGCACCCCGGTATCGACCAGCTCACGAGCGGTGTCCAGTTGCTCGGTGGTGAGCTTGCGGGCTCTGCCTTGATAGACCCCCCGGGCCTTGGCGGCACGGATGCCCTCGGCCTGCCGTTCCCTGGTGATCGCCCGCTCCAGCTGGGCGAAGGAGGCCATGATGTTCAGCTGGAACTCCGCGAACGGGTCCGCATCACCGGGTTGGAAGGTGACCCGCTCGTGGACGAACTCCACCACCACGCCCTTGGCCACCAGCTCCCCCACGATCTGATTCAGATCCACGACCGAGCGGGCCAGCCGATCCATCGAGGAGACCACGACCGTATCCCCGGCCCGGGAGTAGCCGATCAGGTCCGCCAAGGCCGTGCGCCCCTCACGCTTGGCCCCGGACTGCTTCTCCTCGAACACCCTGCTCACCTCGCCCAGGGCGGTGAGCTGCCGGGTGAGGTTCTGGTCGGTGCTCGATACTCGGGCGTACCCGATTCGCTGCCCTGCATGTTGCGCCATGTTTAGAGCTTTGCACATATCTGGGGCAAAGGTCAGAAAATGACCCTAACGCCACGTGAAACGATAGATGCCAGCACTGTTGCACTGGGGTATACCCAACGGAACACCGCGGGCGATGAGTTGACGGACGCATGGGGCTTCTGTGTGCGCGTCCGCACCGAAACCGGGCAGGGACTGGGCATACGAGCCTCTGGGTCCAGTTAGCTTTTCGCTGGAGCTATGGACCCACCGGGCGGTCGTGGCTATGCTCTTTCTCGGGTGGTTTCTGGACCTCCCTTCTCCGAGTCTGAGTGCCCACGCTACGAGGACGCCGAGGACAACAGTTGCTGATCCAGATGCCAGTGCCTTTCGGATAGAGATCTCTCTCATACCAATGGGCTTGTGCGCGTGGGGTTATCAAGTCCCGGAATTGAGATTGAGATGACGTCCAATAACCGCACAAACAACCGCGCAGTGCAGCAGGATGCCCGCGCCTGGAAAGACTTCACAGGGTGCAATTACACAGCCGCACTGCGTCAGATGGAGTCACCCTTGGCGCAGGGTTTCCTTGGTGAAAGGGTCAGCGCACGACAGCTGATTTCGACTCTCGAAGATCACGCACTGATCGGTGCCGACGGCGGCGAGTTCGTCCTCGGCGACGTTGGGTTCTACGCGGACAAGCCGTTCAGCTTTAACGGCGAGACCGACTACATTCAGCTTGCCTTGCTCGTTGACGTGCTTCGCATGTTCAGCCCAACTGAAGGGCCCGCTACGCCGGAAGTGGGTAGCTACACGCTCAAACACACTGCGGAGAAGTTCCTTCCCGCCCCTTACTCGTACGTGACCAATGGTCGCCTGATCTGGGCTGCAGCTGCGCTGGGACTCCCCATCGCCGAGTACGACAGCGATGGCGGCCCGAACTTATTGATCGGCATACCCGACCGCGAGCACAGCTACGTGCGAGGGATGGTCGATAAGGGGATGAATCAGCCACAGGCACACCACTACCGCCCGCCTGGATTCACCTACTTGGAGGACGCGCTCCGGCGATGTGCTGCGGGTGAGCCTGTCGAGGGGCACTGGGTCAGGCCCGCTCCCGTGGAAGTATCAGCCCCGTTCCATGACTGGTTGGTGGCGCAGGCTGATCGGGACGACCCGATCGGTGATTTCGCCAGTGACTACGTAGCAGGTGTACGGAGCAGTCAGCACCGATTCACTCCCACGCCCGATGACCTGTTGACCCTCCTCACCGAGGTTTCTCGCTCTTCTGAGGCGTACGAAGCGGCGCGGACCGCAATCGGGGAATGGCTTGAAACCACTTCACCGTCAACGGGCGTCCGCACTCAGAGCATCAGCGAGGCGTCCGAAGCTGTTGGAGGATTCGGTGCTGGCGCAGGCACTACGGATCGCGTTAAGTTCCGGTGTCCCTGTGGTGACGGGATGATTATCGAAGAGCATGACAACATCCCGGGATTCCGCGATCACAGTGTCTGGCTTGAGTGCGACAAGTGCTTGGCCGAGTGGCGTTTCCTCAGCGGGCGTTCTGCGCGGGACTGGGCCTTGGAACCGGTGCTTTAGACTCCCGCATCAGACCCGAGTCGTGCCAATTTAGTGGGTTGGCCATTCGGTGCCGGTGGCGGTGAGGATCTCGCGGGCGGTGTCGGTCAGCGGATCGGCGGCGACGTGGGGGTGGCCGGCGATGACGACGGTGACCTGTTGCAGCGGGCGTAGAGCCTGGACGATCTTCTTGATGCTCATCCCGGTCTGGTCCTGCAGATGGCGGGCGACGGCCAGGGCGGTGACGACGATGGTGAGGTGGGCTTCGATGGCGTCGCGGTCGTGGTGGAACATGGGCCGGGCTCGCAGGTCGGTCTTGCTCATCCGGAACGAGGCCTCGACCTGCCACAACGAGTGGTAGGAGGCGATCACCTCCGCTGCGGGCATGGTCGTGACGGGCAGGTTGGTGACGTAGCCCTTCAGCCCGGCCAGGCTGCGGGCGCGGGCCAAGGCGTTCTCGTCCAGACTCGTCGAGCCGTTCACCGTCTTCACGAACCGCGGTGTGCAGGCTGGCTTCTCGCCGGCGATGACGGCCTTGGCGCGGTTCTCCTGCAGGGTGAGGGTGGCCCGGTCCCGTGCGGCGCGCTTGGCGGAGTACGCCCATACCGCCCGCCACGACCGTTCGTGCACCGCGGGGTCCCAGACGGGTTCGGCGCGTTTGTTGACGTCGTTGACGGAGGCCGCCTTGGCGGTGGCCACCCGTGGGGTGATGGTGTCGATGATCTGTCCGTCGGCGAAGGCATCCCCGTGCCACCGGAAGTGGGAGGCGAGGTCGCCCGGGGCCTTGGTGACCCGCGAGCCGACGATGAACCGCAACCCGGCCGCATCGAGCTCCTTGAGGTTCGCCGCCGAAAGCATGCCCGCGTCGGCGACCACCACGATGTCGGCCAGGTTGTGGCGTTGCTGGAACTGCTCGATGATCGGCAGGATCGTGGTGGTCTCGGCCTTGTTGCCCTCGAAGCACCCGACCTCCAGGGGAAACCCGGCACGGTCCACGAGCAGCCCCACGACGACTTGGGGGTCCACGCGCCGTTCCTTCGAGTAGCCGACCTTGCGCAGCTCGTCCTCCTGCTCGGCCTCGAAGTAGAGGGTGGTCACGTCGTACAGGACCAGCGACAGGTCCCCGTGACCGGTGGCGTGGGCGAAGCACGCCGCCGCGATCTGGTCGCGGTAGCCGCGTTCCTGGGCGCGGGCCAGGCACCGGATCATCGTGCGCAGCGACGCGTGCGGGACACCGAGCTCGTCCAACACCCGCAGTGAGTCGGCCTTGCTCGTCGGCTCCACGATCCGCGCCAGCACCAGCGCCTTGAACGCCTCATCGCCCAGGGCATCGAACCCCAACTTGGCGTACGCGCTGGTCAGAACATGCCACAGCACCGCGCTGCTCTTGCCGGTGATCACCGACTGTCCCGCCGGCACCGCGCCCGCGCTCAGGTCGAGCTCGCCCTGGCCCGGGTGCATCTTCACCCGGGCGGCCTCCAGCAGCGCGGTCAGCTCGGCGTCGGTGTGCGCTGAGCCCAGGTGCTCCAGGACCTTGTCCCGTCCGCCCTGGCGCTCAGCGATCTGCACCGCCGTCGCTCCCGACGCCGTCCGGACCTTGCACACGAACACCACGACCCGACCCTACTCACACGATTAGTGTGTTGCCGACCCCCACCACAAGACCCTGACCAGCGACAACACCAGCCAAGTCAACCAACACCCCTCAAGTGGCACGAGTCAGGTGATGCATTAAGTGCCCCCAAGCCTTGGGGCCAAGCCACCCTGCGGCAGGCTGAGGCTATGCGGCGTAAGTAAGCAAAAGCCTGTCGTGCACCACTTCATCCTCAAGGGACTGTCCAACCATCTGGAATCGACGAAGCATGGAACGTCCCACAGTGACCGCAGCTTCCGTTTCAAAAAGACCGTCCGGGAAGTGATGCACGACCTCGTACAGTCCCGAACGCTTCGTGCCATCGATTGACAAGGCAACGCGTACACCACGCGACTTGGCCTTATCAATTTCACTAATGAGATCCTCTAGTACGAAGCCCTGTGCCCCATAGAGAATAGTTTGAGTGTCGGTATAGGGCGGGTCACAGTAGATGACGTCTCCTGCCTGCGCTTCTTGGAAGGCTTCCCGGAAATCTAGGTTCCGGAAGGCTGCACCCTTGGTGCGCTCGTGCCACAGTTCAACGTGCTTCGCAAACTTTTCAACTGGCATGGGTGTGTGTGCACCACAAGGCGTGGACATATGTCCGTCTCTGCGCCTGAAGCGGACCACACCGCCATAGCAGGTGCGGGAAAGGAATAGAAGGTCCGCACCATTAGGGTTCGCATTATACGAAGCCTTGACGCGGTCATACGTTTCCTTCTTTGAATCTACGTCAACCACATGCTGACGCCGCTCTCGGTACCATTCCACTACCGTGCCTGTATCACTGGAGAGCATGCTCCATATCTCCATCAGCGGAGCGAGCGCATCTGATCCAAAGGCTCGCTCGGGCGCGAGCGTTCCCAGCACAGCACCAGAACCCAAGAATGGTTCATGGTAAGTGCGCATATCTCCGGGCAAAAGATTTGCAATCTCGTGGGCCATGCGCTGCTTGTTGCCAATCCACTTCAGCAATTGCTTCTTTAAGGGTTGCACCATGTGGATTGGGAGAGTCTCGGTTTCGGGGTACGTCGTCACGAGGACAGCCTACATCGCGCCATGCACTTTTTGCATATCGGTAGTCAGTTGCTTTGCTGTGCCTGTGGACAAGTCGATCTCTTCGCAAAGGCACAGGCAACTTGCCCGGCTGCTGCGGGAGCTGCGCATCCGCACCGGCATGAGCCAAGCCGAAGTTGCCGAGTTAATTGACGAGGATCAGTCCTTCGTTAGTCGGTACGAAGGCGGCCTCCGGCGCCTCGACCTCGTGGAGCTGGAGCAGGTTGCCTTTGCTCTCGGGGTGCCGCTTAGGCAAATCGTTGAACTTTTTGAGGAAATAGAGACCCCATGAGAGCGGATTCACGATTTATCAACCAGCCCTCCACTTTCTGGGCATATGTGCGCATTATCCCAGAAGCTTCAAACTATGCCACGCGTACTACCAAGAAAAGCGGGCCGGGGAAAGTGCGAACCTTTTCCATCGCAGAAATGATTGAAGTGTTGGAGCGACTGGGCCGTTCTTATGAGGCGCTTGGCACGCCTTCTGCCCCATCAGAATTTGGACAACTGCTCTGCGATTACTTCGAGTACAGGGCAGGGGTTATCAATGGCGATATTCGGTCTAATTTGATGGATAAGCACGAAGCTGCTGCTGAATTCAAAAGTGTAGTCAATAGTACGGGTGCGGTATTTGAGGGCGAAGTCTACGGTTCCAGTGCTGGCAAGGGCAGTCCAGAAGTCGCTGTTGGATACAAATACCGCGTGCATGGCACGGAAGTGCGAGTGCCCTTCAATAAGCAGAAGGGGGCAATGAGGCAGCCCGCATTTCTTACGGGTATGGTGAATTTGCTTGTAGCAAATGAACTGGCGGGTGAGGAATTTGAACAGGACCCCCGACGCTTGCCTGTAATTGACCACGATGGAATGCTTTACGCTGCACTTTCCAGGCGCATGGATGGCGCTTACCCCTCAAGCGTCAATCCAATTGCGATTTGGGAACTCAAAGAATACTACTATACAACTACGTTTGGCTCAAAAATCAGCGATGCAGTCTATATTAGCGCCCTCGATGGTTATGAGCGGCTAGAGCTGGAGCTTGCTACCAAAATTAAAATCGAACATCTATTGATCGTGGATGCAAGGGAAACATGGTGGGACAAAGGTAAGTCGTACCTGTGTCGCCTTATCGATATCTTAAATATGGGTCACGTATCTGAGATTCTTTTTGGGCGTGAGGTGGTCGAAAAGATTCCCCAGCTTATGCAGGGGTGGGTCGAAGTTAGGAAGGATGCCGACTCTAGGGAGCCGGCTCTCCCTACTGCGCCTGTGTTGCCGGTTGTCGACTAGGCGGATTGCGCGCAACTTTGAGGCCCCGGGGCAGCGTCGGTTGGGGCGTCTGGTGATGACAAGCCGTGTCCCCTGCCGTTCCTACAGTGGAGGGGTAAGCATCCCCCAGCAGTGAGGCAAGGCATTGTCAAAGATTCAGGAAGTCCACCACGGAGGGCTGACTCCTTCGGCCCTCGGCAAGTTCGTGACTGTGCAGTACCACCACGGCGAGAGTGTTGCGGGCACGCTGGTGAGCTATGAGTACCGGCACGTCTCCACGCACACCAACGTTCGCATTCCCGTCGTGGCGTTCGACATGCTCATCGGTGACCAGCGAATGCACTTTGAGTGCGACCCTCACCACTCCGGCTCATCGCGCGGCCTGGTGACCTTCCAGGTCCGCATGGAAGACGAGTAACACCAGGGCATGAGTAAGAGGTCGCGCGGGTAGGGCGCGGCTTGTCGGGGATGTGACGCAGGCACGGGATATCCGCTTCGATGTGGATTGCCTAGATCTACGTCGTCGCGAGGAGTCCCGTGCCTGCGGTGCCAGCATCCTTCATCGAGCCGCTGTGGGTCCAGTTCCAGGTCCTGATCCCTGCGCGGGTCGACACTCATCCGTTGGGGTGTCACCGGCGGCGGGTACCGGACCGGGTGGTGTTCGACAAGCTCGTGGCCCGGCTCGTGCTGGGCGGCTCCTACCAGGCGCACGCCGACGACCGGGTCTCGGCCACGACCCTGCGGGCCCGCCGCGACGAGTGGATCACCGCGGGTGTGGTCGACCGTCTCGAACAGGCCGCGCTGGAGGCCTACGACACGGTCGTGGGACTGGACCTGCGCGACCTGGTCGTCGACGGCTGCATCGTCAAGGCCCCGTGCGGCGGGGACAACACCGGCAAGTCCCCGGTCGACCGCGCGAAGTCGGGCCTGAAACGTTCGCTGCTTGTCGAGGGCGCCGGCACCCCGATCGGGTGCGAGCTCGCCGGTGCCAACCGGCACGACTCACCGCTGCTGCGCGAGGACCCTGGAGCGGCTGAGCAGGTTCGGGTTCGACCTGCCCGAGACCATCACGGTCCACCTCGACTCCGGCTACGACTCCGCCGTCACGCGCGAGCTGCTCGATGAGCTCGGCTGCACCTGGCAGATCAGCCCGAAGGGTCAGTTCGTCCCGATCAACCACACCCACCGCTGGAAGGTCGAACGCACGAACTCCTGGCACACCCACGGCTTTCGCACCCTGCAGATCGTCACCGATCGCAGCGAAGCGATCCAACGCGCCTGGATCGCGCTGGCCAACGCCATCATCATCGTTCGGCGCCTGATTCGGACCGCCTGGACCACTCACCGCTGGGACACACGACCCCACCGAAGACCCTGACCTACCCGCGCGACCTCTAAGCCCCCGGCCCTTCTCAGGGTTCGGAAGCATTGCCTTGCCCGGTCAGCATCACCCTGTCTCACGAGACACCCGAGTGTCTCGCAACGGTCTTTGAGTACACCAAATTGGCACAACAATTGAAACACATAGTTGTGATACAGATGAGCCCTTGCAAATTAAGGCATCTCACTCGCCGTTGTGTCTTGTGCAAATCCGTCTTCAAAGCCTTGGCATGAGGAGCGGCTTGATGTCACATTGCTCAGCCTGCTTCTAGAATTATCGGTCCTGCGCCTACCCTGGTAAATCACCACGGGGCCCCGGCCTGCCGGCACGGCCCTGCCCTGCCCCAAGCCGGCGCCGCGGGACCATCCCTCACCTGCGAACAGGAACAACACATGACGACCTCTGCCCCTGGAGCCCTGGCCGTCGAGCTGCAACGGGCCTCTCCCACCCAGTGGGTTGCCACCTACTACCCCATGGTGGTCACCCCCGCGGGCCGTTGGGCCGAGGTCACCTGGGATCTGCACCAGCACCTGATGCCCGCCGCTTCTGCCCCGCGGGAGCCGGCACGGTGGCTGGAGGCGTGCAGCTCCGATCCCGATCATCCCTGCTACGCCGGCCACCAGGAGTGGGCCACCGAACTGGCCGCCGGCTACGCAGCCGCACAGGCCGTCCACGACACCGAGGTCATCGAGGAACCCCTCTCGGACCAGGAGGCGCAGTCGCTGCGCGAGGACACGTTCGTCGTCCCGGCCGGACAGCTCTCGGAGTGGGTGCTCGAGGACGAGACCTCGAGCATCGGGAGCTGATCCTGCGCACGGGCCACCCCTTCCCGCCACGCCCGACCACCCCAACCCCTTCTATTCACGACCGCACATTGTTGTTTCAGGTTGTGAACGCGAATACACCCCCGACATTGCCGCACGGGGCGGGGATGAGCATCCTGGATTACCAGGGGGACAGGTGATCTGCATCAGACCATCCTCCAGCTTCGGCCGTGTTGACCGGGCGCACCGTGGTTCCGGGGGGATCCAGGGTGCGAGCCAGATCATGGTCCGCGACGAAGCAGCGCAGGGGCGGGATGGCCGGGGGGCCACCCCGCCCCTGCCACATCTATCCACGATCTCGCAGCGGCGG
The DNA here is from genome assembly GCF_001580365.1 of Kocuria turfanensis. Classification (NCBI taxonomy): domain Bacteria; kingdom Bacillati; phylum Actinomycetota; class Actinomycetes; order Micrococcales; family Micrococcaceae; genus Kocuria; species Kocuria turfanensis. The sequence goes on from NZ_CP014484.1 coordinate 31,469, forward strand.
CAGGCGGATCCGCCCCCCAGAAGACGTCGCTCAGCCCAGCCCCCGACTGACGAGTCATCCCCTCGGTCGGGCGGCGCTCTTGTGAGCGACGTTGATCCCAGGGCAACCATCATCATCGACGTCGCCCCCTGGACTCACTCGGTCATACGCGTCCACCACGGCACGAAGCCTCTAGTCAGCGGCCCTCACGGTGTTTCACGCTGGTGCTGTGGCGGAAAGGCACCCCCACACAGAAAGCCGGACACCATCCCATGTCCGGCTTTCTGCTTTCCCAGCACAGCGAGGGATTCCCCGCCCAGGAGCACGACCGGGTCCTGCCCTTGACCCATCAGCTCTCCCATCCGGTGGTCCTGCGTAGCACCGCCACCGCAGCACCGGCAGTCCAACGCGCTACTCACCCATGGTCCGAGGCGGTCGAGCAACCAATGCAGAAGCTCAAGACGGACGTCGGGAACACCGACGTCGGTGCGGAGGGGATCATCGCCACTAACGCCCATGACCGTGGGCAGAGCCCAGCCAGCTGGGGATGCCCATCCGGCTGAGCCCGGACAGTCAAGGGGTGTGGTGAGGAGTCAGCCTGTCGGATCAGGGTCGGCTTCGGCGGCGGTGACCGGCCCGGCGGTCACCGACTCCGGAGGCCTCGGTGGGAGGTGGCGGTAGAGGGTGGTGCGGGTGATGCCAGTCTTGGCCACGATCTCCGCCATGGTGTGCCCGGACTCGCGCAGATGGGCTGCGTAGGCCAGCTTGTCCGGATCCACCACCGAAGGCCGCCCGATCCGCCGGCCCTTGGCCGTGGCCACCGACCGGGCATGAGCGGCCCGCTCGAGGGTGTAGGTCCGTTCCATCTGCCCGAACAGCGCCAGCAGCACCACCGCCAGCTGCGCCATCGGATCGTTCGGGTTAGTGGAGTCCACCTTGATCGGATCCGCCAGGTTGCGCACCCCCACCCCCCGCTCGGCCAGATCGTGGATCAGGTTCAGGGTGTCGCGCACGGTGCGCCCGAGCCGGTCCAGGGTGTGCACCACGATCACGTCGCCCTTCCGGGCGTAGGCCAGGGCCGCGGACAGACCGGGACGGTCCGTGGTGGCCCCGGACTTCTTGTCCACATAGATCCGCTCGGGCGCGATCCCGACCTGCCGAAGGGCATCGATCTGCCGATCGAGGTCCTGCTTGGCCGTCGAGACCCGCGCGTAGCCCAATTCCATGCGCCCAGCGTACCGGAAGTCGAATCCGTACGGCCCAACCGGTTCATGACTTTTGGTCCAAGCTTTGGTACAGGAAACGCCGATCATGCACACTGAGCAAGGATCTCCACGCGGGTTGTCCCACTACCAAGGAAATGGGACGGTCGCCCCGAGCGTGACGAGACGTCTCGCATCCCTTGCCTTCAAAGACACCAACTATGAGCTAGGCGTGACTGTCTGGAAATTGCGTGCAATGGTTACGATGAAGTTTGCCGCTGTTAGTTACACGCCATAGGGGGAACGATGCCGTTCGAGGTGTTCGGCAAGAGAATGACTCCGCTGGCCAAGGCACCAAGCGTGACGATCCAGAAGCGCGGAGTCATCTCGCTGAATAAGGCCGCCCACGATCTGATCGGCAACGCCGAGACAGTGGAGCTGCTCTTCGACCGCGACCGCCAGGTCATGGCAGTGCGCGCCACCGATGACTCCTCCCCGCACGCCTACGTGGTCCGGAACGGATCCAAACGCGGGCCCGGGCAGGCAATCGTCTCGGCCACCGCCTTCACCGCCCACTACGGCATCGACACCACCGCCACCCGGCGTTGGAAGCCGTTCGTGGAAGACGACATGCTCTGCGTGGACCTCACCACCGAAGGCACCGTGATCACCGGCAACCGCACCAAGCCCACGGCACCGGTTCAAGACGTCGAGGCAGCAGATCCCGTGGACGACATCGACGCCGTCGCCGCCCAGGACAACCCGACCGGCGATGACACCACCGACGACTCCTGACCACCCGTACGCCAGCACAACCCTGTTCTACGACCCCCTCACTGATAAGGAACCCACACCCATGGCCCAGAAAGTCCAAGTGCACCTCGAGGACGACCTCGACGGCGGCCCCGCCGACGACACCATCACCTTCGCCCTGGACGGCAAGGACTACGAGATCGACCTGTCCACCACCAACGCCGAAAAGCTGCGCGAGGCGCTGCGCCCCTTCGCGCAAGCCGGCCGCAAGACCACCCGCAGCAGCGGCCCCCGCGCCACCCGCAGCCGTAGGTCGGGTAGCGACCCGGACACCGCGAAGATCCGGGCCTGGGCCAAGGGCAACGGCTATGAGGTCTCAGACCGCGGCCGCATCCACCAAACCGTCAAGGACGCCTACTACGCCGCCCACTGAATCGGCAGCGTCTAACTCACAACCTTCGACTAAAAGACAATAAAAGGGTGCTCAACTTTGAGGTTGACCCCCTTCGGTGGACGTCCTTGATGGTCAGGCCTGGTGCCTGGCAGGGAGGATGTTCCTGTGGGAGCCAAACGGAAGAGGTACACGCCCGCGTACCGGCGTGATGCCGCGCATCTGGTGATCGACACCGGGCGCCCGATCGTCCACGTGGCGAAGGAGATCGGTGTCGGAGAAGCTCTGCTGGGTCGTTGGGTCGCGATCGAGAGGGCCAAGATGGACGACCCGCCCTCAGCACTGGATACCGATGAGCGGGCAGAGCTGGAGCGGTTGCGCCGTGAGGTGGCCGAGCTGCGGATGGACCGGGAGTTCCTGAAAAAAGCAGCCGCCTTCTTCGCGACCGAGAACCAGAACCGGTGAGGATGTTCGAGCTCATCGACGCGGAGAAGGCCGACTACGAGATCACCCGCATGGCCGAGCTGCTCGAGGTGTCCCGGTCGGGCTACTACGCCTGGCTGGCACGTCGCGAGGGGCCGCCGGGTCCCTCGGCTGTGCGACGGGCCCAGCTGGGCCAGAAGGTGCTGGCCGCCCACACGGCCTCCGACGGGGTCAACGGTGCGCCGCGGATCCTGGCCGACCTGCGCGCTGTCGGGGAGGTGGTCTCGCGCAAGACGGTCGCGAAACTCATGCGCGCCCACGGCATCGCCGGCATCAGCCCGGCCACCTGGCACCCGGTGACCACGGTCGCAGACGAGTCCGCGCACACGATCCCCGATCTGGTGGAGCGCGACTTCGATCGCGGCCGCCTCGATGCGGTGTGGACCTCGGACATCACCTATTTGCCCACCGATCAGGGATGGCTGTACTTGTGTGCGGTCCGCGACGGCTGCTCGCGGCGGGTGCTGGGCTGGGCGGTCGATGACCACCTGCGCACTGAGCTGGTCGAGACCGCGCTGCGCCGGGCAGTGACCCTGCGCCGGTGTGACACCACCGGAGTGATCTTCCACGCCGATCGCGGCTGCCAGTACACCTCCGCCCGGCTGGCCGAGGTCGCCGCCGAGCTGGACGTCAGGATCTCGGTCGGGCGGACCGGGGTGTGCTGGGACAACGCGCAGATCGAATCGTTCTGGTCGACGTTGAAGACCGAGTACTACCACCGGCGGAGATTCACGACCAAGGCCGCCGCCAAGCGCGGCGTCGGCGCCTGGATCGAGGCTACCTACAACCGGACCCGACGGCACTCGTCACTGGGCATGCTCAGCCCGGTAGCCTTCGAGCACCAGCTCATGAACCCCGCGGCAGAAGCCGCATAACTCGATGTCCACGAAACGGGGTCAACCCCAACTTGTACAACTGAGGTGGTTGTTAGGAAAGCTGCTGAGATAGAGGGGGTTACAAGTCCTTCGCAAGAGGTTCGGTGAACAATTCGCGGTCGAGCCAGTTGCCGATGGTATCGATCAAAATTTGATGTCCATGCGGAAGCGTCAAGGACATCAGATTAAGTGGAAGCGCGGTCAGCTCAATGTCTTTGCTACCTAGGGCCGAGGAGACCCGCCAGACTGTGGGATCACGCTCTAGCGCTACAGGATAGGTCAGGGAGATGCGTTGGCATCCGAGGACGTGGCCCGCCGTAAGCACCTGATACGTGTCAGGGGCCTTCGGCCGGGAGCCGAAACGCTTGTACTTCGAATCAGTGACCGCAACGGTGATTCCTTGGCTGTCACGGAACACAACATCCGGCGTGGTCTGCAGCAGCGAGCCTTGCCCCGAGATCACAGTGCCGAACTTGTTCGCAGTCTTGCTGACCCGTTCGCCGCGATTGCTGGCCGCACGCCTGCACAACCAGTAGATGTAGTTTTCGTAGATCACATCAGAGTTCCACAGGAAGCCGGACAGAGCGTGCTCTCCACGTGCGTGATGTACGCCGGCGCCTTCGAGAAGTAGGGTTCCAACAACTCGTGCCGTCTCCAGAGCCTGGTGTTGAGTCCCTAGGGAGATCCTCTGCGCTTCGAAAAGGTGGGGAGGCAACCTTCCAACGTGGGAGAGGCTACTTGCAATGTCGCGTACCGCGCGAGCACGCCCGGGCGCTTTGACTGTTGCTGCGAGGCACTCGGCGGTCCAACGCAATAGTCGGGCCAGCGGGGTGTCATCGGTCAAATGGTCTGCGACGTAGGGAACCTCCCACGGGCGCGCAATCCAGTCGCCCACGCGCGACATGTCTAAACTTCCTCGGAGCAGCGGACCAGAGGCTCGCTCCGTCAGATAACCGCGCGGCACGCCCCGGGCAGCGCCTTTGGCGTACGAAGCAAGGAACATCTCGGCGAGCAGGTCCGGCATGGAGAGTGAAGCGACTTCGTGGGCGGTCGTCAGGTTGTCGTCGACGTGCCCACCCTCGACGACGGTGAGAATCCGCCACAGCACTGTCTGCCAACTGCCATCGGCGGTGTTCAGGAATTTGGGCGCGATTTCGATATCGGTGTGGCCGACTCGCACCACCCCGGTTATTGCTTCCGCTCGCATCTGCACGAGTCCATCGCCAAGGTCTTCGACCCGGATTGGGTCTCCGGACAGGCCTAACGCACGTGTCCAGCGTCTGTTTGCCTCAGCTAGCGCGTGAAAATCGATCTCCCTGGCATGGAGAACCGCTGGTGCCCCGTACTCCTGGAGTTGAATGCGCGGCGGCGCGGCTAGCGTGTCAGCCACCTGAACGACCGTTTGATGACGTCGATGTGGAGTTCACTCGTCCGCACGGGGGCAAGCGTGCGGGCATTGACAGTCGCACTTTTGGATGTCCGCAGCTTCCATGCATACTCGCCATCCGTTGGGGCGGTGGCGACGTTCAATAGGTCCATTAGCTGATCCGGCCGACCGGAGTAGCGGTCTTCCAATTGAGGGAACAGCACGTCGTCCCAGGTCTTTGCGAGGCTTCGCCACGCGTCCTTCGCGTCGACTGGCTCCTCAACGCCGTCTGAATTCACCTTGGTCGCTAGAACCGGAGTCAAAAGACCGTGGCCGAGTTCGAACTCAGGGCCAAGGTCCGACGCAATGACAACATTGAGTCGGTCGAGGATAAGGTAGCCGGTCTGGAATGGCCCGAGCGACTCCCAGTTGTCCTCGGTCGGTGTCGGAATCGCCGTTATGTCAAGATTCCAGTGCTCGGCCAGAACATCGAGGGCGGGACGCATTTCGATCCGGTCGAATCGCCGCGCAAGGGCGCTGTCGATGGGTACGGCTGCACGGTCGACACTATTCATCGTCGAAACAATATAGACGTGCTTGGGGAAGGTGAATCCCTCAGGAATCATGGCTGTATTGCCACCCGGTCGGCAAACCTTCTCGCTTTGACCGTTCTCATAGGTCAGCTGTCGCAGCGGGAGTGGGAGCGGAACAGTGCCGCCGTCGCGGTAGTCAAAGTCCAGGAACGTCATGAACTCCCCGAAGATACGAGCAGCGTTTCCACGATTTATCTCGTCGATGAAAATGACGACCGACTTGTACTCCGACTTGGGATCAGATAGTTCCAGTGCCGCGTCAAGAAAAACGCCAGCCCACGGTTGGAGCCGAGTGCCGTCCCTGGTGATTTCCGGCCTAAGTCCTAGCACGAAATCCTCGTATCCATACGACTGATGGAACGTCGTCCACACGACTTTGATGGGTTGCGGGATGGTGATCTCTTGCTCGGGCCGGCTGAACTCAGTATCTTCGGGGTCGAATCGGATGCCTCGTTGGCTCTCTGGCGGGGTGTTCAACGCATCGAACAACTCGCTGATGAGTCGAGTTTTACCCGTAGCTGGGGGCCCGTAGAGGAGCGCGTTCCTGCCCGCGCTCCAGGACGAGAGAATGTCCTCGATCTTGTCAGCCATGTCACACCTCAGTCCGCATCGATTACGCCGCCTACAGTCCGGCCCTGGGTGTAGAGATCCCACGCAGGGTTGTTGGGTTTCATGTTCGCAGGACGTAAACCCTTGGTGAACCCTGCGTAGTAGTCACCTTCCACTGTTTTGAAGATGTATATGCGGAGCCCACCCTCAGGGAAGTACGGCAACGCTTCTTCCTTATTGCGGACACCATCAGGGGCAAGCGGGAACCCCCGGGCAGCTGTCCAGGCCGGATGTCGCTGCGAGTTAGGTTGCTGGCGGTTCTGGCGCGCGATGCGCATGCGTCCGCCGGCCTTACGTTGGAACTCAATAGGAGCAGACACGCCTGACGTATCGGCGACTCCCGCCTGGATGGTGATGGTCGGTAGGGCTTCGACGTCAGTGCCCGTCGCGTCGAGGAAGTCGAGGGTCGCAGGAACCATCGAGCTGGGGATTTCGATGTAGAGAGATCCACCCCCGCCCTCGATTCGATGGTAACGCTCAATGTTGTAGAACTCGCCGGGTTGGACGTTGCGCCACCAGATGCGATCGACGTTGAGTTTTTGGGCCACGATCAGATTGCCTCGACGTGGTAGAGATGCTCCAACACTGATCCACCCTTTACTCGGTCGTTACTGCGGAATCGGACATGGGGTTGCTCGTGAACGGTGACCTTGCCGAAGTCGCTCAGGATTGACATCAGCTCGTCCTCATGGACCTGGCCGTCCTCACTGTAGGAGATAAACACGTGCGGAACGTTGAGGCGCTCCAGCGTCTCGCGAAATGCCTTGCCTGCACTGCGCCGGTAACAGAAATCGGACGCCTGGTCGGTCCAGGGACGTAGCCCGCCATCGCCCGCTGCAACCGGCTCGTCGCCCTGAGCCAATGTCTCCAGGACGTGATAGTTCCCCGCGTACTGCCGCTTGGTATACGGGGGGTCTAGGTACACCGCGTCTGTGGTGAGCGTCGTTGCGAGGTCCTCAACAGCGCTCTGGGTGACGGTGTGATTCCCCAAAGTGTCCTCGAAGACGATGGGCTCGAAGGCCAGTGGTCGAAGAGACGGCGCGGAGAGCGTAGACCTGAAATAGCCGTATGTCCCGGTGATGTTGGCAACCTTGTTGGTCGCGAGAATCAGATGGTGAAGCAGCACGCTGTGCTCGATTTCGGTCAGGATCCCAGCCGAGCGCAACGTACGGATGCCCTCCCGTATGCCGTCGATGTGGGCCGCATTCCTGGCGGAGAAATAGAGCCGGGGGGCGCGTCCGTTGTCGGGCTGACCAGACTCGCCGAACTCGCGGAAGAAGTAACCCTCGCGAGGCGCGGCCGACCGCATCCAGTTCAAAGCCTCGTCATAGCCGCCTAGGGCCGCGAAGGCTGGGGGCTGCTTGGCGAGCAGGCGAGTTCGGGCGTGGACTACAGGGAATGTCAGGGCATCTGCGGCGGTGACTGAGTACCCGGCTCGTGCTAGGGCAATCGAGATAGCTGCAGTACCGCACATGGGGTCTGCAATCGAAGAGCCCGGAGGAAGAACCCGTGCAATCTCGCTGACGATCCACTCGGACAACCGTGTCTTATTACCTAGGTAGCGGTACGACATGCACACCTCTCTGTCTCCTCATGCGTCCGATCAGTCACAGCCGCTTGTTCCTGATAACGATCCGGTCGTACATGCGTCGGTACGTCCCGTCACCATTTGGAAGATAGAAACGGGGTCCGCCCTGCTGGTAGGTGCCTTTGTTGGCAACTTCCGACATTGGCCTACCTAAGGTCTTACTCGAGCCGATAATTTCGAACTGCTCTGGGTTGTACTTGTCGAGAAAGGTGATAGGCACGCCCATGGGGCCGTCATAGTCGACGGGAATATCCATTGTCTTACTAACGTCAATGGCGTCAAAGTTGGCGTACCTCGGATACTCCTCGGGATTATATGATTTATGGAGGATCAGGTCTTTGTGTCGTTCGGGATAGTCCAAGTTGGTGAACCAGCGGACTCCCTTAACCCGGATGAACTTGTTACCGTTTTCGTCGATTCGTGAACCAACGGCAGTTATTGGATAGTCGTCAGGCACACCAAACTCACGATCTCCACTGCGAATACTTGGGCCGTACCACACCTGGTCGTTCTGAAATAGCGGAAAAATTTCTTTGTATGTCAAAGCGTTCATGTTCCCGATAATAAGAAACTGCTTTTTGTACTCAACCAACTGGGCGACATACTCACGAAACAGTGAGAATGGCGGGTTGGTAACCACAATATCTGCCTGCTTCAGCAAATTTATGCTCTCGGGGCTGCGGAAGTCCCCGTCTCCCATGAGCGGCTTGACCCCAATCTTCCTGGGGTCAGAAGCGTCATTCCCGCTCCCTCCACCGCCATACTCAAGATATACGGCCTGGTCAGCGGAATTCCGACTAAAAAGATCAGCACTCTGATTTTTATAACAAGTAGTAATCAGCTTTTTGAGTCCGAGTTCGTCAAAATTCGAGGAGAAGTAGCGAAAGAAGTTGGATATCCGCGGGTCGTCGCAATTGCAATAGACGACCTTGTCCTTGAAATGCCCCGTGTAGTGCTTTAGTTCTCGCTCGATGTCGACAAGCTGGGTGTAGAACTCATCTTTTTTCGCTTTCCGAGCCTCCAGAAAGTCGCGGTTCCGTGTAGCTATCTTCATGCCTCTCCTAGCCCAACCCAAGGTTCCCTGACCTCAAAGCGGAAAATCTTAACTATAGACGATTAAATCGCCTGGGTTTACATGGCATTTTCAACCTAAAAAACGCGAACGGTGTCACACCGAAATACAATGCACTGGGGAAGCCACCGACACGTCGGTGCAGATTCGAGGAAATGGCGCTGGCGACACCCAACTCGCTGCGCACCCTACGGGCCGAGCTCGGCGCCAATCGCAAGACCAAGCAAACAGTGTCCCCAGCAGCTATCGGTTGATTTGTTGGGCGTAGGCGCGCACCGCGTTCTCGATCACTGCCCGAGCGGTACCGTCATGCTCGGTGAGCTCCTCGATCAGATCGGAGACATCCTGAGCCACCCGAACCCCCAGCTGGATCGTGGGTTCCCGGCGCGGCCGACCCCGCCCACGCTTCGGCGCGGCCACCGCGGGCTGCTCCGCCGGGACCGCCTGTACCGGCGGCGTCGACGCCATCGGTGTCGCGGGCTGGGGTGTGGCGGGGGCCGCAGGTGTGTAGTCGACCGGGTCGATGTGCTCATCCGGGGCCGGTCGGGGCCGGCGGCGGGCTAGCGAGGCGGGACGCTCGGGCTTGTCGGTCATCGCAGCACCTTCTTCGCAATCGCGGTGTAGGCATCCAGCACCCGGGAGCCCTTGCGGTACTGCCCGTACCACTCCCCCGAGATCCGCACCTCCTGGACGATCGCCCGGTCCGGGATCAACGGCTCCAGGAACAACCCCGTGGCCCGAAGCTCCTCGAGGCTGGCCACGGCCGCCCGGCTCATGATCGTCTCCTTCACCCCACCGACGACGATGCCGGCCTCGGTGAGGGTGTCCGGGGCGCCGAGCTGCTGGCGGTGCCGACGGAATTGGGCGACCGTGCGCCGGGCCCCTTCCACCCCGTCGATGCCGTCGCTGGTGGCGGTGGCGGCGTAGACCACGGTGTCCGCGGCGTTCAACGCCGACAGCGTCAGCGGGCCGCCCTGCCGGTTGGGGCAGTCAATGACCACCACATCCGCTGCCAGACCGGTCAGTGAGATCTTCAGCCGCAGCTCCGCATGATCAGCCCGATCCGCCTCCCGGTTGGAGACGTTGCGGGCCGAGGGAATCACCCGCAGGTTTGGGTGCCACCCACTGGGCACCGCGAGATCCTCGGCCCAGCCTTCAGGATTCTCATCACCCAAGATCGCACCGACGTGCATTCCTTCCGCCGAGGGCTCCACCCCGAACCACTTGGTGGAAGCCGCACGGGGGTCGAGATCAACGAGTACTACACGGCGCCCCTCGGCAGCAGCGACCATTGCTAAGGAGACAGCGGTGGTGGTCTTGGTGACCCCACCAGATTCGCTGTAGACCATCAGGGTTTGCATGGGTTCATGCTACCAATCTAACGAGCACGCTGGCTAGCTACCTAGACAGCTAGCTAAATAACTAGATAGCTAGGTTGGTCTCAAGATAGGTAGCGAGTATTCTATCTACCAATAAATGAAAGGCCTTGATCCAGTCCGGGGCTCGGAGGTTCCCGCGGCTTCCCTTGGATGCCTCTGTGTTTGTCAAGCGGCTGCCTGGGCAGTCTGGCTTCGTTCAAGACGTCTGGCTTCGTCGCTGATCATCACGCGCCAGAGATGGTCAGCCAGACGTCTCTTAAGGCATCGCGTGGCCTCACGTGGGGTCTTGCCCTGGTCGATCTTGGTTCTGTAGTAGCGATGGCCGCGGCTGTTGGGCATGCGGATCTGGGTGATGGCAATGGTGTGCAGCACGGAGTTGAGCTGCCGATCACCATGCCGGGAGAGCCTGTGGCGGGACTTGTCCGCGCTGGCGATCTCGATCGGCGCCGCCCCCGGCATAGTTGGCGAAAGCCGAAGAGTTGGGGAAGCGACTGGCACGTCCCGTTCGACTGATGAGTCGTCCGGCCATGATGGGACCCACCCCAACTGTCTCGGTCAACGTGCTGCCCGACGCGGCCACGAGCTCGGCAATAGCCTCAGCGTTGGCCTTCAGCTGCTGATCCAGTGACCGGATCTCGGACACCAGGTCCTTGGCCACGGCCTTGCGGGCTTGTTCCACCACCCCACTGGGACGCACCGTACGCAACAAAGCAGTCGCCGCGGCCGCCGACAGACTGCGAGGGGCGCCACCGGCGATCAGGGCCCGCAACAGGGCATGGAGCTGGTTGACGGCCCGCACCCGGGACTGGGCTAGGTTGACGCGGCGTTCGTCCAACACAGCCAACGCCTCCGCCTCACCTTCGGCTTCGACGTTGCGGGCGTCGCTATGGAGAGCGGCCACACAGGCAGCAGCGGCCGCATCGATACGGTCGTTTTTGCGTCCACCACCGCGGGAGAGCTGCCGGATCCGCGCGGTGGCGGTCGAGGGCACGTCGAGGACCTCTTCACCGCGGGCCAGCAGCCACGACGACAGGTGCCGGCCCAACCCCTCAGCGTTCTCAACCACCCAGCGTCGCTGGGGCCACCGGGCCGCCCAGGTCAGCATCCGGCGGTACTCACCCAGACTCGCCTCGATCCGGATCGAGGCGATCTCTTGATGGGTGTCGGGGTCGACCGCCGTGGCGGTGTGGGTGGATTTGTGCGGGTCGATACCAATCAGCATCATCGGAACCAGTCCTTCTGCCTCGAGTGGGGTAGGGATCCGCGGCTGACAATCCGACTTCGAGATACCTGCACCAGCGCCTCACCGTCATGCCTCTGTTGAGTCAAACCGCGAACAGACACCGGCGAGGCGACACACCCAAGGCGAGCCAGCCCGAAGGCGGCAGCAATCATTCGAGTCAACCCGCCCGGTGTCCTACGAGACGCTACGGGCAGCTGACCCGATCACGACACTCGCTACGTTTCATACAAGTCGGCAATCATTTTGGAGGCCCGCTAGGGCCGAGAGAATGTGCGGCAGCCTTCCTCACTAACCTGTCACCTCGCCAATCTGTCGCTGACCATGGAAATTGGGGTTGCTCGAGCAGCTTCCCTGGCCGCTCTTCGCGCTGCCTTTCGGATCCTCTTATGGTGCTCCTCGCTGAGCTCAAGCCGAGGGATAGCCCCGTTATCCCGGGCCACTCGGTCCAAGTAGTTCTGGCGGCCCACGTTGCCTTCGAGCATGCACACCGCCTGCGCCAACCAAATCATCGACGTCAGCAGTTGATGCGGCCACGTTAGATCCACGCCGACGTCGGGCTTCACTACCCGAATTGCTCCACCCGTCTCCAGCGGCATGCGGACCCACTGATGCAGGATTCCCGCCGTAGGGTGCGTCTCTTCTGACATCAGTCGATAGTGTGCATAAAAATCCTTGCTAGGCGTTAGTTCCCGACATCGGTCTTTGAAATTGGCGCCCCAGTGTGTGTGGTCATTTGCCAGGTTCGCCGGATCATGCTGCAGCTGGGCTCTTATTTGCTCCGCCCACTGAGTCCATGGTTCTTCGCCCATGCTGATGAACTCTTTAGCGGTCTTACTCCGTTCTTCACCAGAGTGCTGGGTCAGCGCCTTCCACCCGTCTGGCACTAAGGCCACCCACTGGGCTGTGACAGCCTGCTCGAATACAGCACGCACCAGCGGCACCAAGGCCGTCTCCGGGACACGCCTCACTGCGGATAGGTATGCACGCGCCTGCTCAAAGCCCTGTACAGCGAACCCGGCAACGTATAGGTATTGCCGGATATCCTCTGCTTCTACGCGAGGGTTGCGGGCCTGCCACCTGTCCCAGATGCGCAGAAGTTCCCTTAATGGCGCTAGATCGCGGGCTGCCACGACCATGCCCTCCCGGTAATTTGATCCACCCTGCGGCTGCTCGGTGCTCATTCTGTGTCCCGTGTTTTGTTCACAACTCGTGCGATGGCAATTCGCTGCATCTCCCGCATCTGTTGCTCGTGCTGTTCGTCGATAACGGCTTGTTCGCTGTCCTCGACTGCAACGACATCTTGCTTTCCAAATCCTTGACTCGAACAGTGGAGACCGATGGACACTTCTTCTACGAATTGGCTACGCCGTTCCCTGGGGCAGTACGGTACCCATTTGTCTCGCTTGGGGGACCACTTTTCGTACTTACCGTTCCATAGGTCCTGCGCAGCTTTGCCTGGAGATGCGACATGAACCCTGAATGCACGGTCTCGCAATCCCCTTCGGGGCCAGCCTGGCACTGCCCAGGTCAAGCCAACCATGACGTCCCTAGCGGTCCACGGTGCCGTGTGCGCAGTCATCTCCGCATCTGCTGGCCCCCCAGGGCGTTGCAAAACAACGATCATTGGTGGGTCCCCGGGCCCCCAGGACTCACGAGCCTTGGATAGCTGCACAACCTCGACACCATCTTTTGGTCCCCAAACCCGGAGCGACACGCCATATCTGGCCCCGGGTCCTACCGCGTGAATTCCGATGACCAGCTGTGTCGAGATTGTCGTCCCCGACGAGCGCCGCCCATTCGGACTGACTGATACCGGCAAGGGAACCTCTACCGGCCGAGCGGTAATGCGGAAATCAAGACCTTGAAGAGTCGCTTGCTGGCGATCGTGCAGCAGGGTGACCAGCGCAACTACTAGCGCCACCAGTGCCACTGTGAGCGCTCCCCACGACGACACAATGTCCTCTGTGTCGGTCAGGAACCTTCCAGCGTGTTGAAGAACATCTCCCACGATTCCAAGCCACTTTTCGATTGTCATCACCAAGTCATTTTCCCAGCAGGTCTATGCATTATGCGGCCACGACTCCTCAACTGCGCTCAACTGACGCTGCGAAGCTCGCTCCAGTCGGTGGTGTATCTGGGGGAGAGGTCGGCTTGGTGGTTGGCCCAGGGGGCGGGGGAGTGGGTGCCGATTCGGCCCAGGGCGAGGGTGCCGGTGCCGAAGCGGCGGTTGACCGCATCGATGAGCTCCCCGATCTGGGCGGGTTGCTCGAGCACTCCGGGCAGAACAGGCACGGCCCCCTCGAGGGCGAGGTCCATGCAGAGAATGCCGGCCCGCATGTAGGACATCCCGTGCATGAGCTTGGGCACCAGCGCCGACCGGGCGGCGGCCACCAGCGGGCCCGGCTCATTGGTGGGCACGGCCAGGCGCACGTGCGCGGAGACATTGTGCGCGGGCCCTGGCCGGTGCGGGGAGGTACTGGCAAAGACGGTGAAGCGTCCGGCCACCTCACCTTCCTTCCGCAGCCGGCGGGAGGCGCGTTGGGCGAACTCGGCTACGGCTTGGCCCACGATCTCCGGGTCCCAGATCGGGTCCGGGAAGGAGCGGGAGACTAGGATCTGGGCCTTGGTGGCCACCTCGTCCTCCACCGGGATGGCGGGGAACCCGTTGAGCTCCAGCACGGTGCGCATCTGCACCACGGAGAACTTGTGCCGGATGGCCACCGGGTCGGCATCACGCAAATCGGCGGTGGTCTCGATGCCCATCGCCTCCAGGCGTTTCGCCAGCCTCCCGGCGATTCCCCAGACCTCGGTGACGGGCAGGGCTTCCATGAGCCGGTCCCAGTACCCCTCCGGGGCCTGGTCCCAGTGCACCACCCCACCGGTGGCGGGCAGCTTTTTAGCGCATTCTGTGGCGATTTTCGCCCTCGTCTTGGAGCTGGCGATCCCGATGCTCACCGGCAGGCCGATGTTGCGGGCCACGGTGGCTTTGAGCCGGCGGGCCCACCGCACCTGCTCCTCGGGTGTGCCGTGCGGGGGGAGGAGGAAGCACTCGTCGATGGAGTACACCTCCTGCCCCCGTGCGTGGCGGGCCAGCAGCAGCATCACCCGCTCGGACAGGTCGGCGTAGAGCTGGTAGTTGGAGGAACGCTTCTCCAGCCGCCACCGCTTCGCGTCGGCGCGCAGCTGGAACCAGGGATCGCCCATCTTGATCCCCAGGGCCTTGGCCTCAGCGCTGCGGGCGACGACACAGCCGTCGTTGTTGGAGAGCACCACCAGTGGCTTGCCCGCCAGGGAGGGCTCGAAGAGGGCCTCGCAGGAGGCGTAGAAGTTGTTCACGTCGACCAGGGCGATCACCGTCGTCCACCGTCCTAGTGCAGCTTCCGCTGGTTGATGTGGCGGATTCCGTAGACCACGACACCCCAGATGTGCAGGGTCGACAGGGACGGGACCTCCACGTTGGGGTAGGCCGGGTTCTCCGGGTGCAGCACGACCCGGTCCGGGTGGACGTGCAGGGTCTTGATGGTGAAGTCGCCGTCGAGCACGGCGATCACCACGCTGCCGTGCTTGGGGGTCAGGGAGCGGTCCACGAGGACTTCGTCGCCGGAGTAGATCCCGATGCCTTCCATGGAGTCTCCGGTGACGCGGAAGATGAAAGTGGAGGTGACATCGCGGATGAGCACCTCGTTGAGGTCGATCCGGCCGTCGTCGAAGCTGTCCTGGGCAGGGGAGGGGAAGCCAGCCGGGACTCGGACCAGGACCGCAGAGACCAGCACGGGGCGGTCAATGGTGAGCGGTACTGAGTGTCTCATGCCGCCAGGATAGAACACATATTCTAAAGCTCATCCCATAAACACAATAGACCCGTACAAATATACGATGTGGCTAGTGCCGATGGTGCGGATTTTTCCCCGTCGACCGGACACGCCAAGGGGCCCGGCTACGGAGCCGAGGCGGCGCCGGCGGCTTGGTTTTGGCCGGCGGCGATCTGGGCGGCCCAGCGTTGCCGGAACGGCCGGCGGGGGCCAGGCTCGGGGGCCGACGCTGGCACGGCCGCGGAGGCAGCCAGGCGGGCCGCGGAGCGTTCAGCGGCGGCGCGTGCTGCCGCACGGCGCTGAGCGGCCTCGGCGGCGACACGCTGGTCCCGCGACCGCATCGGGGTGCCGTCGGGGTGGGTCCAGGCGCGCATTCGGGCGGTGAGCCAGGCTCCGGGGTTCTCGATGCCCTCCACGGTCAGGAAGCCGTAGCGGGTGCCCTGAGGCGTCCAGTCCAGGGCGGTGAGCACATCGGCGATGGTCCATCCGGCCTCGAAGAACGGCCTGAGCACGCTCACGACGTGGGCGGTGGTGAGCTGGCGCAGGACGATGGCCTCGTGCTGGAGCTCCAGGGCAGCCGCCCGCTGAGTCTCCTTCCGCGCCCGACGGGTCATCCGCCCCGTCAAAGGCTCCGTCGTCGCATGACGGGGCCACAGCGAGGCTGTACGACGACTCAGGGCGGCGACCACTTCGCGCCGCTGCGCGGCGCGCTTTCGGGTGGGTCGCGGCGCAGCCGCGTCCTTCGGGGAAACCTCTTCGCGCGCGTGCGGGGAAAGACTCTCCCACTTCGTGGGGACCGGGGTGTCAGTTAGTTCCACAGGCTCCATTGCCGGCTGGACGGTGTTGTGGATGAGCGCGTAGACGGGGGCCTCGCCCTGGGCGCGACCGGTGGAGCGCGGGGTGCGCCCCGCGCTGCGGCCGGTGGCCACCACGGCCAGCAGCCCGCAGTCGCGCAGGTGACGGATCACCCGCGCCACAGTGGAGCGGGAGCGGTCGATCTTCGCAGCGACCCAGTCCCAGGTCGTGCGCCAGGTGCGCGAGGCGGGGTTCTGCTGGGAGCAGATGATCTCCACCACGGCCAGCACGTTCGCCCGAGCATCGGCACGGATCAATTCCAGGCTGGGGTGCTCCAGCACGGCCCGGCGCCAGGCGACGACGTGCTTGGCGAGCTGGCAGCCCTTGGGCACTGCCCGCTGCACGACGGCCTTGGACTGCTCATGCTCCACCCGCACCCGACGGCGACGAGAGGGGAACTCCCCAGCGGCCTCGAGAGCAGCGTCAGGGGCGGAGTGTGACCGAAAATCGGCGTGACTGAGTGAAGAGGGGTCCATTTGCGGACGCGCCTCAGGTACACTAGGGGACACAACAGTCCCCTGGTATTGGGTTCATGAGGTTCCTGATTCAGTTCTGTTGAACCAGCTGTCACGAGTTTGGCGACCTGGGACAGCTGATTGACTTCGACGGCCCGCCTTGCCCGGCGGGCCGTCAGTCGTTTAAGCGGTGTTGCTGAGGGGGAGTTCTGTCTCCTGTGGGTTGTCGAGCTTGTTAGTCCTTCCCGAGTCACGCTCGATGAGCGCGCCGATGTACTCAGCCATGGAGAGCCCTACGCGAGAAGCGTTCTCTGCTGCCAACCGGTGCTGATCCAGTGTCAGGCGCATGCTGAATGGCACTTTGCGCCCGATCATCTTCGGTGGCTTGTACTCGGTCATGGCGCTAGTCTGCCACGGTAAATGCACATTTGCCCACAGCGGAGCGGCGTGTTTCCCAGCTAAAGCACATTTGCATACGGCGCCCCACGAAGAGGCGTGAACATGTTCATGGTAGAACATCACCGGTAGGCTCTTCTACCGACATGCGCACGAGCCTCCACCCCAAGCGCGAGCCGACTCGTGTGAGCTCCTCCCGGTACAGTCATGAGGTGAAAGTCCTGGCTCTTCCACTGCGCCTCCCCGGTGTTGACCTCGACCAGTTATTACCCAGTGCCTCGTCATTGAGATCCTGGCCGGACATACACGCGGCTGTGGAACGGCAGCACGGATACAAGATCAGTGTGGGACCAGCTCCGCAGAGCCTTGGTCGGTCAGTCACTGGCGTGTGGATGAGGACAGAGACGCAGTCCTACATCTTCCATGACGAGGGATGCGTACAGTCCGATGCATTCGTCAGGCACATCGTGGCGCACGAATATGGACACATCCTGCTGCGCCACAGCGGGTGCGAATTGAGCATCGGCACGGCGTTCTCCAAGGTGGGTAAGAATAAGAGCGTCCGGCAAGTCCTTGCCCGCAGCGATCGGTGGACCTCTCAGGAGAAGGACGCCGAGGCAATTGCTGTGGCCCTGGCTGCCCATCTCGCCGGCCAGCCAGACCCCATCCTCGAGCTGTTCGGCTGAGCCTGTGCTGATTGACCTACTCAAGCCCTGCGCCGCCTTGGTCCTGTTTGCCATCACCGTGCTGCGCCTGCCCGTCATCTTCCACCGTGCTCGTAGCCATGCCGCTTGGCTGGGCACCCTCCTGGGCGCCTTAGCCCTATCGATCAATCCGGTCTTCATCACGGAGCATGAGGTCGATGCTGTACTCGGTGGACACAACTGGTTCCACCTCGTACGCAACGTTCTCGTCTTGGGAGCCATGTGGTCCCTGCGAGTGGCCCTGCTGGAGGCACTACAGGCAAACCCCTGGCCCCGGCAACAGCGACGTGTTGAGGCGATGATCGCGGCCATGATCATTGGTCTGATGACGTTTTCGTTCTGGGGCATCGACAAGGCCGTGACCTCAATGGCATTCATCCCCGAGCACATCGACCAGTTACCTACGCTGCTCTACGGCACGGTCTACATGGCCGTGGCTGCGGGTTTGATGCTTGATATCTCTTGGCGCGTGCTCGGTGGACTGCGAGAGAAGCGCCGGCGCCACGCGCGGGTGCGCGTGGCACTGTCCTTGGTCTGTGCAGGGGCGCTGAGCATGGGAATTGCCTCAGTAATCGAGTGTCTCTACATGGCCGCAGACCACTTTCACGCTACTGACAGCCGTTTCATCACGGTCACGCATGCGGCCTTCGGACCGTTGTACCTACCCGGAGCCGGCTTGATGGCCGCGGGCCTGTTTGTGCTGGCAGCTTCGGCAGCACTTCGGCGTTGGCACCTCGGCGATCGCTACCACCTGGGTCGTCTCGTGGCAGAACGCCAAGGGAGACTGCGCCACGGCCTCGCCGTAGCGACCTGCAGCCCGCGACCTCGGCAGGATCTCTACAAGGCCATGATCGCTGCCTACGATGCCGAATCCCGTGGAGACATCCCTCCCTGTCCCAGAAGGGACAAGATGATGAAAGCCGTGGAGGCTCGCTTTGGTAGTTAGTACAGCAACAACGACCGAACACCGTGCTCGGAAGGTCGCTGTTGCGTTCAGCGAGGCGTTTCAACCCCCGATAGTGCTTTCCGTTCTATTTGTGATGATGCCCTCCCTGGTCCAGGGGGCAGGGCTTGCCGGAGCCCTGTGGGGACTCTTAGGGGCGTGCGCGATCTGCTTGATCCCCTTCGCCGTCGTCATCGTCCTGGCCCGTCGAGGCGTCCTGTCTGACCATCACGTCAGCGACAAGAAGGAGCGCGCCCCCATCATGGCCGCCACCTTCGCCCTGGCGGGGCTCTATATGATGGCTTTGTTGACGTGGCAAGGTCCATCGATTCTGCTCGCCCTCGCTGTAGCTTTCGCCTCCGGGATGGTGGGGCTGATCATCATCAGCCCGTGGTGGAAGATCTCCGGACATGCCATGACGGCAGGGAGTGTGGCAGCCATTGCCACGTTGTCCTGGGGCCCATGGGGACTGTTAGCCATCCCGGTGTGTGCCTTCGTGTGCATCAGCCGGGTGGTGTTACGCGCCCATACCGCTAGTCAGGTGATGGCGGGGGCGACTTTCGGCGTGGCCGTCATCGGAGGAATCTACGCTGTGACGTACCGACTGCTAGTCGGGTAGAGGGAGTAGGCATGGAACAGGACGAGCGGACCCCACAGCAGGTCTTGGCCAATAAGGTCAATTTGCTGCTCGACGCGCTGCCCGGCGAGGACGGTAAACCCCTGAACTTTCCTGCGATTCAAGCTGGCTTGCGGGAGCGCGGTGTCGCCCTAGGGCGAACCAAGTGGTATTACCTCACCACTGGCCATCCAGCGCTTCGCACCGATCGCGAGCTGCTGAGCGCCATTGCTGACCTATTCGGTGTCGATCCTGGATTCCTCTTGCACGAGGACGGCCCCTTGCCCGACCAGATCGAGCGGGAACTGAACATGATCATCTCCATGCGTCGCGCACAGGTACGTGACTTCGCCATGCGCGCCCTCGGGGACATCGACCCCGCAGGACTTCAGGCCATCCTTGACGTGATCGAAAAGAACGAGAAGTCGTCTGCGGACGAGACACCCCAGTAGCCACTCCCTGTCGTTGTGATGCCGCTTCGGGTACCCCTATAGTTGACCGTGAACAGGTTCATGAACAGGTTCATAGCCCGTTGGATGACGAAATCACAGGAGGGAAGATTCTAGTGAGACCCCAGGGGCACCCCTGTGTCCTTATCGGACATACCCCCAAGCGCGTATTCCGCGAGGGCGGATAGCAACTTCTCCAGTTGCACCTGGTTCGCGTAGTACAGCATGGGGCGACCTCGTCCGCGCTGCGCCTCTGCTTTGACGGCGCCCACGGCCTCGAGCTCGGTCAACTGGGCGCCGATAGTTTTGGCCGGGAGTCCTGTTTTAGCCACCAGTTCCGTGCGTAGTGCCGGCCCGCGCCCGAGGACATGGATGATCGACAGCCGGACGGTGTTGCCAAAGACCATGGCGGCTTGAGCGACGAGTTCGGACTGGCCTGCGGGGCGGACTATGGACGGCACGAAAGCCATTGTGTCGCACCCGCGCTGAGCACCCACCCCTGCGACCCTCACCAAGCAGCTTCCACACCCCTTGAAGGACTTTTATAACTGCTTTACACAGGCAAGACGTGCTAGTTTTTATAACTGTCTAAGGCAGTCAATTGGAAGGTAACCAGGAAAGGGAGGTGGCTCATGGAAGAAGACGAGTCCAAGGGCTCCTCCGGCCTGGTTTTCGCTGCTCTGGCGCTGGCCGGGGTGGTGGCTGTAGGCGTGCCCGTGGTGGGTGTTGCGGGACTCGCGCTGGTGTCGGATATGCAGGCATCGGCCGGCGGCTGCACCCCGTCCACGG